>JAOUKW010000101.1 GCA_029882335.1 Candidatus Heimdallarchaeota archaeon
AAAAATATAGGAAAATATAGGTCTATAATTATATAATTCTAAATAAATTGTAATAATTTTGTAGAATGGGACGCGAATTCCAATCATCAATAATCCCAAAATGTAATAAAAATGAATACATATTAATGGTATTATTATCGACTTGATATGTGGTAAATACCTATAGTGAAATTCTAGGGAATTTGTTATTGTATTTTTCATAATAATCACCAACTAAATTATCAAAATAAGGGATGTGGACAAACTTTGCTAATCTTTGATATTTATAAATATTATCTCCTTCATTATCTCCGTTAATAATTATATTAGTCCCTATTATTTAATTTATGAGTATCCAAATTATTTATTTTTAGATATATCGATAAATAAACAATAAGACTATATTTTACTCATCTTACTTATTTTCAGTTAACTACTATGAATATTTATAATATAATTTCTATTATTAAACTTCAGAAAATATGATTTATAAAACGCGATGGATTACAATACAAATTACAGAAAATAATTTGAAAAACATTACTGAAAACGTTGTATTTGGAAAATGTGCATAGGTATTTTGAGGTAATTAAAGGTTGTATATTATTATTTGTGAGTTATTTTTATTTTCCTAATTAAGATTATTACAGCAAACATCTGTAAGATGAATATGTAGGGGAAAGGAACTGGTAAGTTGAAACCATCTTCTTCAGCGGGGATTGGTTGTTGTTCATATTGGGTAGTGTTATCTGTTATTGGTGTAATGTCCTGTAATGCAAGTATGTAAACGAAGGGATATGCAGTTGAATCAGATGTAACCAATCTAATAATGTATTTACTATGACCTGTAATAATAAGACTATTAGAATCGGTTGTACTTGCTATATTATCAATAAGGTTCAAATTACTATCAAACACCTGAAGATCAAGATGGCTCTCTGTATGATAAATTGACAAATTATATACTGAATTCTCATTGGTGGTTAAGTTAAACCAATTAACATTATTGCTGCTATCTAGTTCACCATTGTAATACCCAGGATTGATATTCTCTGCACTGGCAATTCCTAATCTTTTTTCACCAATAAATTCTTCAACACTTATAGTATAAGGTGCTGGTAATGATACAAATTCAGTTGCAAATACACCAATTACATATTTTTCCTGATCTTTCAATATAACAGACTTTTCAGTTGAAAAAGTAGAGTTTATAGTCAAAATAGTTCCATCTTCACTGTAACTAACTAAATAAAGGTAATCTGAATTTGGAATATGTAAATTTACCTTATACATACGATACTGAATTCCAGTAAAATTATACCAGTAAGACTGATATATACTTTCGAAAGAATGAGAATGATCATTACCAATTGTTAATGGAGTCGCGGATGCAATTCCTTCTCCAGGTGCCCCAATTATTTCGGTAACTCTTAAGGTGTACTCCGCAGGAAATACCATGAATTCAGTAGCAATTACTTTAACAATATAATTTCGATAACCATAGAGTACTAAAAATTTGCTAGTTGAAAAATCGGTTTTTTGCCATAGTAACCTGCCATCTGGATTGTATACATGAAAATATAGATAATCCCCACCAGGTACATCAAGTGTTAAATTATATTTTCTTATTCTGTGCCCTGAAAAATTATAGGTATGAGACTGAGATATGCTAGTAAATGATTCGGTATAATCTGTATTTATTACTATATTCTCTGCAGTTGCAATTCCTTCTTTTGGACCGAGAATCTCTTCTGATACAGTTAGTGTATACGGTGCAGGTGGAACAATAAATTCAGACCCTACTACTCTGATTATATATTTATCATATCCTGTTTTAATCAAAAATTTCGATAAAGCTGATGTAGTATTCGCCTGTATTAAGACATTTAGATTTGTATAAATTGCTAAATTAATATAATCATTATTTGGTACATCTAAAGTAAATCGGTAAGTTCGCAATGGATGAGCAGTGAAATTATAATAATGTATTTCTGAACTACTGGAAATACTTCCACCGTATGACCCTGTTCCTATTTCTTGAGCCGTTGCAATTGATGTTCCTCCTGTTGATTCAAGTTGCAAAGGTATCTGAAATAAAAGAAATATTACCATTAAACATGTGATATATTTAATTCTCATTAAATTATTATATTTATTTAGAAATTTAAATGTTTATAATTTCAATAGGATTTTATTAATCATTATCAACTAGTATAAATAAAAATCCTTCTACATTTAGATTATAGTATTGATAATATTCGTCAATACTAATTGTACTAGAATTTGATTACAAAGATATTAATTAACAAACAATTTTTCAATTTATATAAGTTTGTGAAAATTGATTACACCATATTTATGTAGTTAAAAATTTTCTGTGTGGTTTTGTCCAACTATGTATCTCTGAAATTAGAATTTGATTTGATTGAAATTCATTATACGAAAAATTTATATATGAATCAATTCTACATTAATTGATCTTAATGTATTTGATTGAGTTATTTCAGTTAATAATGTGTTTAGCACAAAAATTGAAAATACATTAGAAATCATGCAATTCTGAAAATCAATAAAAAAGGAGAGTAAGAATGAAATTATCTAATAAAACACATAAAAGAAAAATCAGTACGTTAAGTTTGATTATTCTGTTAACTGCTCTATTTAATCCAGCATCTGCAATAGATGGTGAATATTATTCAACAGGAATTTTCATTTTTAATTTTCAAAATTCAAATCCAAGTTTTATTGCTGGTTGTACTAATGAGAGTGCCTCATTTTTTACTACTGCCATTAATTGGAATAAAATAATAGAATTTGATGATTCACTTAATAATAATTTAATTTATGATCCCAATGATACTAAATTAGGAGAAATTAATATTGACGATATTACCTTCTCCTCCAATGTTTCAAATATTATGTCAGGATCAAATGAAGGTGTTAAATATCAATTTATAGGAGAATCTCCGAATAGTATTGAATTGAATGCGGATATTCGTTTTGAATACTTCCACTATGAGGATGATGAACCTATCGATTATGGAGACAATGATTTTATTCTTAAAGCAGGATATTTAAAATCAAATTTCTTTTTGGAAAATTTTTCTCCTGATACTTCCACTAGTATGATTTTTGTAGAAAAAGAATTGCAAGTAAATTTAACGGATACTTTATTTACAGGAGATGAAGACATTGGTATATCGCCAACCACAAATAATGCATTCATTAATGTTAGTTTAACAGAGCCTGATAGTGATTATATGGGAATTGTTCAATTATTCAGTCCATTAACTGTAAAAATAGATGAAAGTTTTACAAATATTACAATAAACCTAATAAAAACCAGTTCATTTCCAAATTTAAAAATCCTTATACAATATAATTTTCCACATATTAATACTGATTTATTTTATGACAATGGTCTTATTGTAAATTGGATTAAGGAGGCTGCTTGCTTTTGGTGTTATTTCAATCTGAATGATTTGAAGGACGATAGTGAATGTCTTGCTGGGGAACCAAGTAGTAGTTCGTCTAGTTCTTCTAGTGAGGAAGAAGGAGTTTTTCCGATACTTCCGTTTCTTTTCGCTTTGATAATGATTTCACTATTTGTTTTCATTAGGAAATTAAAAATAAATTACTAACCCTCAAGGGGAATATCAATGAGTACAAATTCTTTATCAAATTGTAAAAATTGTTTAGATATACCAAATAATAAGGTTGAAATTAGCCATTGGTATAATATATATAAGAGAACAACTGGTGTTTGTGAAAATGATCCTAAAAATACAGAAGTGGATGAACAAACTGTAAAAATAGAAAATACTTCGGAAAATTCCCTAGATGGTGGAAGCCTTTTTGATTTTCTCAAGATACTAAGAAATGATATATCATGGTATTCAATTATTAAATTAATCTTTATTTTGGTTTGCTTATGGCTAACTTATCGATTCATAATAATTAATATTGAAACTATAAAGAACTTTCCCATTAATGATAGTACACAACCAACAATAAAATGGTATGATGTGGAATTCCCTTATAATGATGATCTACTTTTTATTATAATAGTTGGACTATTTTCATTACCAACTATATTATTTTTATATGGTATTGGACCAATTACAGATTGGATTTCATCATTACGACCTTCAGAGATTCCATCATATTTTTTGAATAGTATTCTAAAACGCAATTATTCTGTCCAAATAGATATAAAAATAAAAAGCAAGAAAGACGAGAAATACTACTTGAATCGATTTTGTTTGGATTGGAATACTACAATCAGTGAGTTATTTTATGTACCATTTCGTCATAAAATGATATTTTGGGCTGGTTTTTATTTTATTTCTTTTTTAGTTGTTATCTTTACTTATCAATGGAAAATCGGGTTACTAGAAAATGATTGGTTAGAAGTAATTGTGATTGTAATATTAATATCAATGGTAGTTTTTATTTTTGTTAAAGATCCTGTTTATCATGTAGTTCCTAAATTTCTAGCATTTAGAAAAGTAAAAAAATATATTTTGAAAAAATTAAAGACAGAAATGTTTTGCTTGGTGAAATCAATTAAAAACACAGAAGGACAAAATAGTGAATTAATCTCACGATACTATGAACTATATGAATTCTATAAAAAGTTCAATATTAAAAGAACACCATATTATGAAGGTAAATTTACACTTTATTCAAATTTGCTTTTGGGATTAATTCTTCCTATGTTGGCTGCATTGGGAATTGCTCAATGGTTATCACCACTTTTAAGAATCCTTTCTAGGGCAATTTCAGGTTAGTTATTATCTTTAATTTTTCAGAAATTACATTAAATATCAATATATCTCCATTTAGCTATGTTTTCAATTAATTACATTAAATATCAATATATCTCCATTTAGCTATGTTTTCAATTAATTACACCTATTTATTCAGTTAATTCAAATTCAACCTTTCTACTATAATTGAACTTTTCTTTCCTTATTATTTTTCATTTTCAGTCTTAAAAGATATTTGAAATTATTCCTTTATATGATAATCAGTTTATTATTATTTTGAATGAAAATTTTGGATTAGGCCTCTACCCACAAACTTTAATCACAATTATCTATTTTTGAAATGTATTATTTGCATAATGAGAAGGAAATCTGAATAGAATTCAATTTACTATTTTCATAACACCAATTAATCATAACTTGAAGCTGCTTTTAAATCTTAAATTAAATCCATTTTTTGCCAACAATGCAGTTTTCAAAACAATGTTCTAAATTAATATGGTTAAATTCGATCATTTATTTGTAAATGTTTATTTTATTATTTATATTCATAACTTTATGAAGCATCGAGGTATATGTCTTGTAATTATAATATTGTTTTTCTCCAATGTTAGTCAGCAGACAAGTCAAACAACTGCAACGATAATACCTAAATCCAATATAACAAACATTGAGATAACTTCAGATACATTTGTTACTAAATGGGATACTTCAAAATCAGGTGTTTCTGCATCCAATCAGATATCACTTCCACTAGAGTCAACAGGTAAGTATAACTTTATTGTCGATTGGGGAGATAACTCTACAAATACAATAACAACTTGGAATCAGGCAGAGACAAATCACACCTATGCCTCTGTAGGTGTTTATGACATATTGATCAACGGAAATTTAAGTGGTTGGAGTTTTGGTAACAGTGGTGATAAATTAAAAATCATCGAATTATCTCAATGGGGAAATATGAGTCTTGGTAATTCTGGATCTTATTTTTCAGGTGCTTCCAATATGGTATTAACAGCTACAGATGCTCCTGATCTCAGTGGTACTACAAATCTGGAGAGGGCTTTTAAAGATTGTTCATTGCTTGGAAGTACAGGCAATATGAATTTATGGAATGTATCCAGTGTCACAAAGATATGGGGGATTTTTCAAGGAGCTACTTCATTCAACCAACCCATTGGTAACTGGAATACATTAAGGATCACTGATATGAGTTTTATGTTTAAAGGAGCAACTTCATTCAACCAATCCATTGAAAACTTGAATATGTCTAGTGTCCATAGTATGTATTGGATGTTTCAAGATGCAACATCATTCAACCAACCAATAGGTAACTGGGATGTATCCAGTGTTCAGGATATGACAGCGATGTTTCAAGATGCAACATCATTCAACCAACCAATAGGCAACTGGGATGTATCCAGTGTTCAGGATATGACAGCGATGTTTCAAGATGCAACATCATTCAACCAACCAATAGATAACTGGGATGTATCAAGCGTTCTGAATATGAATGATATGTTCAAGGATACTAGTTTAAGCCAAAATAATTATGACGATTTACTGGCTAATTGGGGTCAGCTCTCCCTTCGTCCAAAAGTATATTTTCATGCAGGAAATTCAACTCCAACCAATTTTTATGCTAAACGTTACATCATAGAAAATTTCAATTGGCATATCACTGATGGATACAGTGTGGATACTACAAATCCAATAATTAACTCACCAGCAGATATGACTATTGAAGAAGGAGATAGGAATACAGTACTTCAATGGGAAGTTGGAGATAAATCTCCCAGTAGTTATAGTATTTCTATTAATGATGTAGAGGTGATATTCCTCCCATGGCAAAATGGAACGATTAGTTATTCACTCTCTGATTTGGAAATAGGAAGATTTACAATTACAATAACTCTCTATGATTTGGCAGTTAATAGAGCAAGTGATACAGTTATTGTCTCGGTTACAAGCAGAGATTCGACATCCTCAGATAGTGATGTGATATCTTCAGATACAAAATTGACAGTTTCAGATAGAAGTTTGGAAGCTTCAGATATATTACCAGTATCAATAACCCATGGATATGTCTATACAGCAATGATATTTATCATAAGTAGAATAATATTATTGAATTATCGGAGTAAATCCCGGCTAGATTAGATAAGAAGACCAAAAAAGATCATGAGTAAGATATATTATTATTTGAATAACAACTATATGTAGAACAATTGATTTATCTAAAAAAACTTGTTGACATTAATTTTTTTTTAGAGAATTAATCTCTCGGAATTAGTACAATGATAAACTAGTTAAAAAGATAAAATTACTAAATTAGATAAATTATGGAAATAATTCTAAATAATAATCAAATTGTATATTAATTTATATTATGATATTTAACAAACTTAATAAAAATAAAGTTTAAATAACCATAAAATGATTATTATATATGGCTGGAGCTGATGATAAAGAAATTGTTATAATTGAACTTGGATCAACTTATACAAAAATAGGAATTTCAGGTAAAATAGATACTTTTATTATTCAGAGGACTATTGTTGGTCATCCTCTTTATCAGAGTATGTTTGATACATATGAGGATCAACTTAAATTTGGAAATGAAGCTTATAATTTAAGAGGGGTATTTAAACAAATAAAACCACTTGAATTCGGAAAAATCAATAAATGGGATCAATTGGAAGCATATTTGAAACACATCATTACATCTATCTTAAAGGATGATCCTGGGAAAGTGAAATTAATATTTATAACACAACCAAATTTCGAAGAATCACAACGATTAAAAGATATATTGTTAATGAATCCCAAGATAAGTGAAATAAGTCTCCAAGTTAGTGGAGTAATGACTTCAATATTTTATGGAAGAAAAACTGGGGTGGTTGTTGATCTTGGAGATACCTCAATTTCAATAATCCCGATGTATCAAGGCAATGTATTTAATAATGCCTGCCGACATCTCAAATTCGGAGGAAGGGACATTTCTAAATATTTAAAAAAATTATTCTTAGATAGAGGGTATACCTTCGGGCATTTGAATTTGAATATTTTTGATGAAATTAAAAAAGAAATTTGCTTTATTGAATTAAATTATGATGAAACAATAAATTCAGAAGAAAAAATGAGGAATATTTCAACAACTTATAATTTACCTGATGGAAATGAGGTTCATTTTTCTTTTGAGAGAATAAAAGCACCGGAAGTGTTGTTTAATCCAAATCTGATTGGACTTGAGTGTACAAATATAATTATTGCAATAAATGATGCAATACAAGGTTGTGATGAACATATTCAGGAAATACTCTATCAGAATATAATGCTATGTGGTGGAACATCGCTAATATCTGGTCTTCGCGAAAGAATTGAGAAAGATATAGAAAATCTGAATCTTGGAAAAGTAACGGTAAAAGTTCATACAAGAGAAAACATGAACAACGCAACTTGGATTGGAGCAGAGATGGTATTGAATAATGAAACGGGCATTACAGTGGATTGGAGTAATGTGGGTGATGTTGAATGAATTTTTTGATTGTATACAACCAAAAACAAATTCAATTGTTTTTGGATAATTAATACCGTTATTTTCGTCAAATAGAGTTCTAGTAATTTCAAAAAATGGAAAACCAATAATTGAGAGTACATCGATCTAACACCTTAATTTGATATTTATCTATCCTTAAATCAAAATAATATATTAACTATTTATTCAATAATCGTAATATTTATCTAATAAGACTATTCACAACTGTTATTCAACTTTAACATAAGGGTGATTTAATGACGTTTGTTTTAGAAACAGAGAGAACCTATTGTAACAGATTAATAGAGAAACATATCCCAGTTTTGTTAGAGGTATGGAATTCATCAGAATTGAGATACATGACAATGAATAGATCATTTAGAGATTATTATGGTAGTAATTCTCACATAATGATTTATGGTGAAAGAGATATAACAAAAATATTTGAAATTTGGGATGATCCATTAAGGGCGAGAGGATTTGGTATATTTAACAAAGAAACTCATGAATTACTTGGACATGTTGCTTATGATTTTGGATGGGATCCTCACTTTATAGTATTTAATCTTGTAATCTATCCAAAAAATAGGCAAAATGGATATGCAAAGGAAGTAACTCCCTATTTGATAGGAGAAATTTTTAATAATTTACTTACAAACAACATTACAGTATTTATTGATGAAGATGAAATAATCGCAATGAAATTTGTTGAAACTTTAGGGTTTAAACCTTCAGGAGTCATCAAACGTGAGACATATAGAGGAGGAAAATTTAGAAATACTCATTGTTTTGATATATTAAAACGTGAATGGAGGAATGTAGATGCCAATTAGAGGAGAAAGAATTAATCTAAGAGAAATTAGAAAAGAAGACTTACAAGATATCCTTGATCTTAGAAATAATATTGATGGAAGTTCTATTGCAAGAAATGTTCCACCCACATCTACATATGAAGAGTTTTTGAACTCTCATAATAAATCGGAACTATCATTTGATCGAGAATATGGTTTTTTTGCAATAGAGACTAATGACACAAAAGAATTTGTAGGAAGAATGACATTTAGCTATATGGGCCCTAGATTTTGTGCAGATATTGGAATTGGAATAAAAGAATCATTTTGGGGTAAAGGATATGGACATGAGGCTCATGAGTTACTCTTAAAATTCCTATTTCACAATATGGGATTGCAGATGGTTAATTGGCGTACATGGTCTGAAAATCATGGATCTCTAAAATTAGCAATTAAATCAGGATATACGATTACTGTAAGAAGCAGAGAGGCAATATTTATTGACGGAAAGTTATGTGATTATATTGGATTACAAATTCTTAGGGAAGAATATTACGAAAGACATCCTGAATTAGTTGATAATTTACAAAAAATATAATGTTATTGATCTATTAGATATTTACTTATCTATCGATCTATTTTGAGAATATATCTTGTTATTACTCTTATTAGAAATATTTATCTAATCACGCCTTGATTTACCCCGATAATTCAATAAAATTATTCTACTTATGATAAACATCATTGCTGCATAGACATATCCATGATTTATGGATACTGGTTGTATAACTGAGGTTTCCAAACTTCTATCTGAGGTAGTCAAACTTCCCCCTATAACTGAGATAATTACAGTATCATTAGCCATGAAAAAGCAATTTGAATTAAAATACCTCAGTTAAGTTTAAATGATGCATTTTGTTATTCAATGATTCTCCAAAAACAGGACAATTCACATTTGATTGAAAGTAAGCAATAATGTGTACTGAATAAAATTGGTTTTCACTTTGGGTGTATTGTTTGACTTCATCAACAGCAAAATTTTATTTGGTTTTTATTATAATAAAGAAGTACAAGCAACTACAAAAGATTCTTGTGGACTAACCTTTTTTAAGGTAGTAAAATGAGTATTCTAAGATTATTTTAATTGGAATAGAACAAAAAGAATTATTAGCTTAGTAAAAAATATAGACTTATTTGACGGATTTAATTGAATTTCTTGATAACATTGAAGAATGGAAAGCAGCAATAGCTATTTTATTAATTATGACTCTACAAAGTCCTTTCCTGACATTTCCCGGCTATATTATTATGATTTATTCTGGATTTAAATTTGGATTAATAAATGGGATGATAATAAATTTTGTGAGTCTTTATATTTCATGTATTGTCGGTTATAGATTTGGATATTGGAGTTCGATTGATATGACTTCAAATAAAAAATTACAAAAATTTGATAATATCGTTAAAAATAAGGGGATTAAAGCAATTATTGTTTTACGTATAATACCATTAATTCCAAATAATTTTACATCTATAGGAAGTGGTTTCACAAAAATTCCTGAGAAAAATCACTCAGCAATATCATTATTGTGTATAATACAATCATGTTTTTGGGCCTGGTTAGGATCTACAATTTTGAAATCAAAAATGACAGATATTAGCTTAGAAATTACATACATTCATTTTATTGGATTAATCTTATTAATTTGCTTATTAATTTATTCAAAATATAGACTTAAACCAAAATCAGATGAAACAGAAATTGAATGAAATTATCTTTAAATTATTACTGAGGTAGATATATACTCACACCAACAATATCTAGTCCAATACTTGTATAGATTACTGCAGGGGGAAGAAAGAAGATGAATGATTAGTTTCCTCTGATGAAGTGCTATTTTCAAAAGAAACACTACTTGGGTTGGTCATCACTCCCTAACCAAATCTGATGGATGAATATATTCAGACCTTTACTGGATTAAGATTAAAAATAATAATAATAATAATAATAATAGGTCTTGATATTATCTCTTCAGGAGATTTTTCTTATTTCAAAGTTTCCTATTATCACATTTTTCAATTTACTTTCTTTGTTTTATGTCATGAGTCAATTCAAGAGGAAAATCTTTTGTTTTTCTTAAAAATAATTATAGTTCCTTAATACAATCTGTTTTTTAATTATGATATTTGCGTATTTACCGTGATGACAATACTGAAATTGATGAGTTGGTTGTTAAATTATATATTGAGAGACCTAAACCTTCAAACTATCAATTGGATTTGGATGATTTAAGAAAAATTTAATAAAACTAAGTAACAACTACTCCAGGACTCTTATTTGTTTTAACAATCATTTCCTTTTCCTTTTTGGCAGACAGGCTTTCTAAATTTAGTATTTTAATAAATGCTAATGCTAAAAAGCCAACTATTAGACAACTTGCTCCAATTCCTAGAAAAATCAATGAAATTGCATATTTTGTTGCCAATTGAGATGCC
>JAOUKW010000485.1 GCA_029882335.1 Candidatus Heimdallarchaeota archaeon
ATATCAATGATTTACCATTTTTTGTCCATTCAACACCTTCCATTAATTTTCCCCTGGCAACACTTAATATCAAGACTTTATCATCATCTGAATTGTACGGATAATTCTTAAAACTCAAAAGATATCAAACTGTGATACCTCCTTATGTTATGGTGAGTTGATGTCACCACTACTCAATCATGAATGTAATAGAATTCAATTTCAAATGCAAATGTAGCTAGACAAAATCCAATGCATTGTGTATCTATGTTTGATTTATTACAAATAATATTGTAGAAAATAATTGTATCTTTCTTAATTGAATAAATTAGAAGATGTACAAAAAAAAACTTTAATTTAGAAAATAATGAAAATATCAATAGTTGAAAGGGGAACGTATTTAATTTCAAATTGCAAATAAATATTATAGAATATGACAATTTCCATTCTTCATAAAGATGATTTTAATGTCGATAAAACTGGAAAAATTTATTTTACATATTCTGATTTGTTAAAACTACCAGAATGGCCAAATAGCCCTCAAATAGAACTTTTTAACGGAGAGTTATTTATATCACCTTCTCCCACAATCTATCATCAAGTTGTTTCAGACAACTTATTATACCAAATTAAACATTTTTTAAATGCCAATCCAATCGGGAAAGTTTATTCAGCTCCTGTTGATGTTGTATTTTCAGAAAAATATGTTATTATTCCAGACCTAACATTTATTTTAAAATCAAACCTTGAAATTGTGAAAGGAAAAAATATTGAAGGTACACCGGATTTATTAATAGAAATTCTTTCTTCTAATAGAGAAAATGATGAAATACGTAAATATCAATTATATGAACAAAACAAAGTTAAGGAATATTGGATTGTTTATCCAGATGAAAAATTGATTAAATTATACCTTTTTGATGAAAACAGTGGAAATTATACTGAAGGTAATATTTTTACAATTGATGATGAAATTACATCTTCCATATTACAAGGGTTTAAAATTCCTGTAAAATTAGTATTTGAAACCTGATTCTGGGGAAAATGGTCACCGATCGATTACATAGTGATGGCACTAAAAACAATGGAGATCGCGAGTAGAGATCATTGTGATATATTTTTATTTGGATCTGGTGATGCAAGAGTTGGACCTATGTTGATGAAGTTGCGTGAGAAGAATTTTGAATCTGCAATAGTTGGGTTTGATCCTGGATTTTCAGTATTATTGCAAAACCAATCAGATTATGCATTCCAATTGAATTAATTCATTGATCAATTTAATAATCAAATTCAGAAAAGATAAACAAATGAATTGAAGCTAATGTAAATTGCAATTTGCCATAATGAATCTGTTGTACACCTCTATTTGGAGCTATTTTTTGCACCTCAAATGACCAAGTTTTCTTTTTGAATTTGGATGATATTCTCCTAAATAAAACAATAATAAAATCACATTTTGACTTGGTAATTTTGGGTTCAAAAACTTGGTTGAATTACAAGTTAACAACAGATCGATGAATTTAGATACTGCTTCACTCTCAAGCATTTTGGCTATATCATCTCCTGTCGGTGCAGTATTAACGACGACAAGCAAGTAGAGTACAAATAGAAAGAATTCAATGAATTGAAATTCAATAAATAACATGAATGCAGTGATGAATGACTGTATTTAGATCAATATTATAAAAGGTCCTACGATTCGGGATAGAAAAAATACTTACATAATATCTTCTTCAGAGTAGAATACACTCTCTATTAGTCGATTAATTGAAGATCGTAGATTCAGTACAATTGCATCAAATCCCTCAGTCACTCCTTTAGGAAGGAGTTAACATATCTAATCTCTTCTCATTTCGACTACATACATCGTAGAGATCAATGATTCTATCGATCGAAATCTATGGGATTCAGCTTGTAAAGAATGAATTCACTATATTGGTAGAGCAATAACCATTCTGAAAATGACAAGGGATAAGCTTAAACGATGAAAGTCATTGAATTATAATCTCTGGAATTCTACTAATTATCTAGTCTTTGTATAAAAAAATACGAGATCGAAATGAGTACAGCACCCATAATTATTATTGATTCCAAAGGAGTATCAATTATTCCGTTTACTAACCTTTCAGCATCCCCATAAGTTGTTAAAATGCTTATCCATGTTATTTGCAAATAAAAATGTAGGAAGTATAGCACCGGCAGAGAAAATAACTTCCCTTTATCATTCCTTAATGTCTCTAACATGATTTTGATGAATAATGTCACTGTAAACGCTAAAATTAGTAATCCTTGAATAAGTAAGATAGTTGTTACTTCTACCACTGACATGAATAGTAGAAGAACAATAATGGCAGATAGAGAGATCATATGAGATAGAGCCCACCACCTAAACAACATGTTATTAGTTTGGAAATCTGGTTCATCAACCTGAGTATTACTTTTGAATTCAGAAATAACCACGTAAAGTTGATAAAGAGAAAGTAACCAAGCAATCCAGTAATAAATAGTGAGTTCAATTTCTATTATATATCTACCTAATTTTTGAAGTATTTCAGAAATTACTTTTAAAATTGGATATAAAAAAAATATTAACTGACCCTGCAATCCAAAAATCAACAATATTCTCTTTGATTTTTCATTTAATTGCAATCCATAATAGCAGAAGAGTGATACAACACCAATCACCCAAAACAGGACTAATAATGGACGACCACTCCAATTATAGAATATCCATTTAAACTCAATCTTTTCTTTTAGGATAATTTCCTGCATGGGAAAAATTATCACAATTAATAATTGTATAATGAGAGAGATTACCTCCGTAAGTGGTCTTGAATACATCTTTTGTAATTTATATGTAATTGATTTGAACATTTTTATATAACAAAAAAGATCATGACATAAAATGCAAGTTAACC
>JAOUKW010000486.1 GCA_029882335.1 Candidatus Heimdallarchaeota archaeon
TAATTAATGGTAATTTGATTTGATTATCACTACTGCTTCCCCAATTTGTATATCCTGTATTCCATTTCGATACAAACGTATCAGGGGAGATTATTTGTGGATTAATTTGATTTTGTTCCAAAGATACTGTTGATAAAACTAAATGAGCTAAGATTAAAACCAAAATAATAGTTGTACATATTTTTCTTAAATTTCTCATGTAAGTGTCAAGACAATAAAGTATAAAAATATTAATAATCAAATTTAAATTCAATATGAATGATTTTTCAAAGCAATAGGACCTCTTATTATCAATGCCTCTTTTACAGAAAAAATCGGTAAATTATAATTGTCTGAATATCTTGAAGAATTGATTCGAGCTACAAATTAAAACTAAATGATAATAAACAAAAAAGGTACAGATCTGCTTCCCATTTATCTTCACCAAACAATTATGCTTTCAGCAAATCCAAACCATCATTGAGTTCCATTTTCTTCCATATACTTTGAAGCGGGATCTTATGAATTTTGGTTATAGAGTTTCTTTAGTTGATTAATCTTTGAATTCAGCATCTTTTTTCTATGAGCTAATGATTTCCAATCAAAATAATCTTCCCAGTGTTCACCATTTTTTTCTGAATCATCAATCATATGCCTTTCAAATTGGTAAAACTTTTGGTAGTATTTATTTTCAAATTTCTCTATTTTCTCTAAAACCTTGTTTAGTTCGTTATTAATGGTATTAAGTTCATATTCGAATATATCTGAATTCATGAGATCTCCTTATTGATAACCAGATAGTGATTATATTAATAGTAAATTTGATATTAATATGATTGGTTATTAGTGACGGAACAATAGTCTGTGGTTTGAAATATCAATTTAAATTGTCCATGACTTATATTTGTCTTTTATTGAATGGCGATTACTTTTATTCTATCTTTACAATTTCACTTATATTGCTAATATTCCTGTTAAATTCATATAATAAGTATAATGGTTATCAATATTAGGATAGCTAGATATGATAGAGCTCCAAGTATTGCATATGATATTAATTTTAATATCACTCTAAGGTTAAAATTTGAAATTTTTCTACTACTTTGATTCTTCCAAACCTGTTTAAATAATAGAAATAACGTTATTCCAGAAGAATTGCATATTATTAATACAATTAAATTTGCATTTGAAATAGATGTAATTGAGTGGGTTTGGTTTATCGAGTTCAACCATATATAATAAGCAAATGCAATAGAAACTAGGGTAGTAGAATAGGAGTGGATAAATGAAGGGTTATAATTATTTGAAATACATGTGTTGGTTAACTTTTCGTATATCAAAAGATATAGCACAATAAAAATAGAAGTGAATAGGTAAACATTGAGAAATAAAATGTAATTAGGATTTGTTTGGAGGAAAAATGTGTATTTCTGAGTAATTATCAATATTAATACAAAGAGTAGGATACCTAATATTGTTGATGTTGATAGATTTTCCGATTTTCCTACATCTTTTGTATTAATAGACTTGTACTTATATTTCAAATAAGTTGTATTAACAAAAATAACACTATAAATCCAAATTATAACTATCCATACCATGCCTTTATTTATATAATCTAGTTCTACAGGGCCATATCCAGCTTCTATTGATGTAAATGCGGGTTTACTCACTGTTAGACTTTCTCTATCAACAAAATAGAAATTATATCCGAATACACTTGAATTTAGACGATGAATTAACGAATGCATCCTGTCTGTCAGTATGAGGTTATATTCACTGTATCTCTGCTCAAAGTAGTACGCAGGACCAAAATAAAATGTTGTATTGAGATTGGTATTTAATGTATTAAATTGTAAAAATGTAAATTCTACATTATTTTCATCATACTCTGTGATTTGTAGATATATTGTATAATTATTATCTACTGTATTAATAGTGAATTCGTAGGAACTCTGGATATCTGGATCTACAGAAGAAATATTTGGTATTGATATTATTAATATAAAAAATAATAAGGTAAGTGTAATAATTGAAGGAAATAAATCTGAAGTGAAAAGATATTTTGAACGATCCATAATTTTAATTTTCATGTTGTTCATTATTTAAAGCCAATAATTGGCAATAATTATGCTTATTTAAGGATTAGTTAAGTCTTTATGTAATAATGTAATATCAGCTTAATAGAATGGATTCTTCATTATAAAATAATTGATGATACAAGCCAGTAGGGATTGTTTGGATATAAAAACAAACTTCGACTGAAAAATAATTCAAGAAATTATAGATATATTAGTAAAAAACAAAATTAATTTACTCATTGCTCAACCGTCTTATTTACTAATTCATTTGCTAATAATATAAAATCATTCACTAATTCATCTATTTTCTTCATATCCGACATTACTACCTCATTATAGAACCAATCATTTGCCAATTTTCGGATTTCTTTAACTTTCAATCATAAATTAACTAAACACTAAAGTTATTAAATTTTTGATTTACCAATGAATAATAAATAACTTAATTTGATATCATAAAAGATAGAAAAATCGCAATTCAAATTTAAGTATTTATACTGGTTTACACATTTCTTTATGATTCTAAACTATTCATCTAATGGTAAATACAAAATAAACCTTGTGATGATAATTAAATTTGATAGATTGAGAACTTCTGATTTTTGCATCAGTTAACTGGATTCTCTTTATCTTCCCCAATCATATAGCTCTATAGATTTAGATTGTAATTTTTTTTAAATGAGATTTCAAAGACCATAAAATTTATAATATTACAATCATGACACCTATCATGAGTGTTGGATATTTGAATATAACTGACAATGAAAAAATAATTAATAATGTGAAGTTGCTTAGCGTTATTGATACTA
>JAOUKW010000487.1 GCA_029882335.1 Candidatus Heimdallarchaeota archaeon
TAACTCTTAGTATTGAAAACTTAGCAATTTACTTATTTGATTTAAATAGTGGACCTCTCTCATTATCGGAAACACTTGTTGGGAATAAATTTGATCCAAGATATAATCACATCAAATATGTCAATCCTGGTGAATATAGCATTCTTTTACTATCGTATACACATATTATGCATGATTTTTCTATTTCATTAAATAGTTTCAATTCTTCAGGTGATATTACATTTGAAACTTCTCTTATTGGACAATTGGATGTTGATGAAGAAATTAAATTATACCGATATCAAATAGATACGTTAAATACTGGGATTAAAATAATTCCAAATTCAGAGGTGAACTATCAAATGATGACTTTTAGAGAGGATGGTTTCATGTTAGATTTCTTACAATTAAACCATTTGAACTCTAATACTCGGTATTCGTTTTATAATAAAACTGGAAGTTATTTCTTAGTCTTAATAGAGATTCCTTATTTTGGAGTCGCTAATTTTGATTTAACAATTGAGCCATTTACGATAATGCATGATTTATATGAACCTGATAATGATATTAGTACAACTAATATTATTACTGATGGAGAAACTCAGAGACATAACATATTAAACAATAAATATTCACATGGTAATTCTCATGATTTTGACGTTATAGGTTTTAACGTAAATACTTTTTCATTAGTATCATTTAATATAACTGCTAGTTCTTTCGATATTATGGTAAATTTATTAGATCAAAATGGTAATTCGATTATGCATAAAAAATCAACCAATTTTTTTGGAGATAAACAAATTGAATTTATGGCTTTAAATAATGGACATTATTACTTACAAATATATGACTCAATGTATGAATCCTATGTAGATTATAATATAACAATGAATGTACAGTCTTTATCAGTTGATAATTATGAACCTGATGATACTCAACAAACTTCAACTGATCTTATACAGGATGAAACACAGACACATTATCTGGATAATTCTGCTTCTACCGATCAAGATTGGTTTAAAATAGTTGTAGGTGACTCAGATCAAGCACAGGTAAACATCACCATAGATCGAACCTTTACTTATGATTATCTAGATCTAGAATTAATTGATGAGAATGGTAATTCTATATCATTAATGTCAATAGAGTTAGGAGATGGAAGTGAGATGCTATACTATGCAGTGGTATTTGGTAATCAAAATTATTATTTAAAAGTTACTAGTACTTATTTAGTCGGTGTCTCTGGTACAGGTGTTTTTGGTTTATATACAATTACATATTCATCAGACGTGGATTCTATGGTAAATAACATATCATCTTCTAGTCCCTCAACGTCTAGTTCGCTTAATATTTTATTTGTTCCTATATTATTGAATTTGATAATCGTACATAAAGTAATAACAAAATTAAATGCAAACAAGAAAAATTAAATTTCTATTTGGATTTTTACATTGAATTTTAATTATACCTAAAATATGCTTTGAAATTGTCAAAAATGCTAGTTTTAGTGATTTTTACCAATAATTTAAGTTATATTTTATTATCGTAATTATGAGATATATTTATAAATTATTCATTGAATCAGTGATTGTGTAGATCACCTCTGATTCAAATGCATCTGTTATTTGATAATTCGATGTTCATGATATTTGAGGTTAATATAAGCAGTAGGGAAATAATAAACTGAACAATAATCAAGAAAAACAACATAATATCTACCAAAATAAGGAATTCAATAGGTTATACCTAATTTCTAGATATTTTGGCTTTACATCATTAATATTACTATTATTTTTAATATTTGATGATCTTGCTATATCTAATAAATATAGATTTGACTCATATCTAATTATATTTTCAATATTATTTGGAGTATACTTTGGTGATAAAAATAGAAAGAGATTACAAGGAATTTTTTATCGGAAAAATTTTACTAGTATATTTTATTATACTCAAATAATTGGTCCAATTTCTTTTATTCTAGCTATTCAATTTATCTATGTTATTGATTGGATCGATTTAAATCAATTTCAACATCTTGAGGATTCATATTTAGCTGGGGTTATTGTTTATGGCTTGATCTTGTGTTTTACTAATTTAGGTAGTACAATAATTCTATTGATTTGGAATGCAAGACTAAAGAATGAAACTATAAATTATAATGGGAGAATAAATAATATTGGAAATTATAAACTGTATAAGTTAAATCCTTTAACAAATTTATTTGCTTGGAAAAATACCATTCTTAGTGAAATTATAGGAGTTGTACTTTTTTACGTATTTTTATCCTATATCATCTATACCGTTCATATAGCCAAATATTGGGGTACTGGATTTGAGAAGTATATATTTACCAATACAATAAATGTTACAATTGAACCTGTGGCTATTATTGGTTTGGCAATTTCTATGTTAATTCAATTTAGAAATAATGCTGCTTATCAGAGATTTCATGAAGGAAGGGAATTGATGGGTGGTATTGTTAATGCTTCTCGTAAATATACTCGTAGTTTAATTAATCTCGATATTCAATTATGTAATCATGTTGTTTGCTCTAATAGCTTTATTATATGTCACCTAACTCATTTCCAGACAATTATTGATTCTTTAGATAGTTATTTTAGGCAATTTTCTAATGGTAAAGAAATAAAATCTGAAAATTCACCAATTAGTCAAATTATGATTTTAAGTAAAAATATTAATGAAGATTACAATTATAAGCTTCGTAATGATAATACCATTGTGATAACCAGTAAAGATTATCTATTGGACTTAATTAATTATCAAACAATTGAAAATTCATTAAATGAGATAATAGATAAGATTGGTGGAAGTGAGCGTATTATTAAAACACCTATACCTGCGACTTATTCTATTTTAAC
>JAOUKW010000488.1 GCA_029882335.1 Candidatus Heimdallarchaeota archaeon
TTGCAGCATGGGGAGTCGATGGTCATAATTCACATACAAATATTTGCTCATCAGGAGCAAGGACGGGATATGCACTTTGGCATCAATATGATAGACCTGGTCCGGATTTTGCTAATTCTAAATTCATCCTCTTAATATCTGCACATTTAGAATCAGGTCATTATTTTAATCCACACGCTCAAAGGATAATAGAAGCTAAGGAAAAAGGAGCTAAAATTGCAGTATTGGATTCTAGACTATCAAATACTGCAAGTATGGCTAATTACTGGGTACCTACATATCCGGGAACAGAAGCCGCAGTCCTATTAGCCATTGCCAAAATAATAATCGATGAAGGTTGGTATAATGCAAAATATCTAGAGGAATGGGTCAATTGGGAAACCTATCTTCAAGAGTTACATCCAAAGAAAGAGGTCTCTTTTGAAAATTTTATTGAAGCATTAAAGAAAGATTACGCGGAATATACCATAGAATATGCCGAAATTGAAGCAAAAATCGATGGTTCTCAATTACATGAAATAGCAAAAAATATTGCTGATGCCGGAACACATTTCTCATATCACAACTGGAGATCTGCATCCTCCGGTAATTTAGGTGGATGGCAGGTTGCACGGACTCTTCACTTTATAGCTGTTCTAATGGGTGCTGTTGGAACTGAAGGAGGGACAAGTCCGAACAGTTGGAGTAAATTCCATCCGAAGACTCATGCATCACCGAAGAAGCCAAAACAATGGAGTGAAATTCTTTGGCCACCAGAATATCCTCTCACTCATTATGAATTAGGTTTTCTACTACCACATCTATTAAAACAAAATCGAGGAAAGTTAGATGTTTATTTTTCAAGAGTGTTTAATCCTGTTTGGACTCATCCAGATGGATTTACTTGGATGGAAGTTTTATCAGACGAAAATAAAATTGGACTACATATTACTATGACACCTACATGGAATGAAACTGCATATTTTGCAGATTATGTACTTCCAATGGGACATGCACCAGAGAGACATGATATTAATAGTTATGAAACACATGCAGCCATGTGGATGGCATTTAGACAGCCAGTACAAAGAGAGGCACTTAGAAGAAAAGGTACTCCTGTGGAAAAAACATTCGAATCCAATGTCGGTAATGTTTGGGAAGAAGATGAATTTTGGTTTGAGTTATCATGGAATATTGACCCAGATGGAAGTTTGGGTATCAGACAACATTTTGAATCACCTTCAAAGAAAGGTCAATTAATTACTATTGATGAATACTATAAGACAATTTTCGACAATATACCTGCTGTTGTAGAAGAATCCAAAAAGATGGGTGTTGATACACTCGAATATATGAGACGAGTTGGAGCTATTGAAGTAGAGAAAAACACATTAGCTAAAAACCTAAAAGAAATTGATTCAAAAGGAGTTGAGATTGATGAAAAATCTAGAATTGTATCTAAAGAAGGTAAACCAGTTGGATTAAAAACATTGGATGGTAAATTAGTTCAAGGTTATCCAACTCCCTCAAGAAGACAAGAAATATACTCATTAACCATGAAAGAATGGGGATGGCCAGAATATGCCACTCCTGGTTATATTAAGAGTCACATTCATTGGGAAAATATGACCAAAGAAGGTGAAATATGTCTTGTCCCTACTTTTCGACTACCCACTCTAATCCATTCAAGATCAGGTAATTCAAAATGGTTGGCAGAAATCAGTCATACCAACCCAGTATGGATTAATCCTTTAACTGCAAAAGAATATGGAGTTAAAACTGGAGATTTAGTCAGAGTAACTACTGATATCGGTTATTTTGTTAATAAAGTTTGGGTCACCGAAGGATTGCGACCAGGAATAATAGCCTGTTCTCATCATATCGGGCGTTGGAGAAGAGAGGAAGATCCAATCAATAACATATGGGCAATGAATACAGTAGATATTAATAATTCCACCTCGAATTGGCAAATAAAACATAAAAAAGGTGTTGAACCTGTGTTAACAGATGATCCGGATAGTGCTCGTATATGGTGGAGAGATGGTGGTGTTCATCAAAATATTACTTTCCCAGTTCACCCAGATCCAATATCTGGAATGCATGCTTGGCATCAAAAAGTCACACTAACCAAGGCTGAAGATGGAGATAACTACGGCGATGTGTTTGTTGATACCAAAAAGTCAATGCAAGTATTTGAAGATTGGTTAACCAAAACGAGACCAGGACCAGGTCCGGATAATCTACGAAGACCAAGGTGGCTAAAAAGACCATATCCACCAGATGAATCCATGTATAAAAAGAAATAATTGATTAGATCCAAATAGACAGATACAACAACATATCCCAATTTAATTACTTATAGAAATTGAAATAGATTTCGGGACTTATTACCTTGGAACAATTTCATATCAATACATACTGCAGCCATTGTTGTAATAAAAGGACTTAGAATTCCATTTGTAATGATTTTAAACTGGTCTCTAATTGTAAATATTTGTTTATCTACCACAAAGGTCAGTTGACCATTGGGATCAAAGCAATCAAATCTCTTTGCAAATATAGATTGACCTGAATGAAATACCCCGAAGTTAGTATAAAGCGTGAATGTTTTTCTGAAAAACATGAAAAATGGAAAAACTACTTGCCCATGTAATATACCACTAACATCATAGAACTTCCATTCAGTTCTCCAAAAATTACCTTGAATATAGCCAAGCATCTGTCCAAAAGCATTTTTAACTTCGATATATGGTCGAAACATGCTTAACATCGATTTTCGAGCCCTCATAAATTCTCTACCAAATACATCTTTAATAATATAAGTCGCAGTGAGTGCAAGAATTTTTTGTTGAACAGTAAATTCAGCAGCTTGATATTGGA
>JAOUKW010000002.1 GCA_029882335.1 Candidatus Heimdallarchaeota archaeon
GAGATAATCCTGCAACTTAGGTTTCTCCAACTTCTCCCAAATATCACAATCCATGTATTTACCAATTTGAGACTCATATGAGCTTGATCGATATTATCACTCTTAAATGATATGCTTCATTTGCAAGTTGAATTGATCCTCATATTTATCAAACATAATCTGATACAGAGGATAACCAACAATAGCCCTCTGAATAAAGGAAGTATCTATTTTACCTGGAATTCCTATTTTTATATAAGTTGATCCAAGTTCAATTATAACAATTTCTATATCATCAGCTCTAACCATATATAATATTCCTTTACGAATTATTATAACTTTAGCTTTATTGATTTTTTTAATTTCAGATATTTTAAAAATATACATTTGGTGTTTTACCTCATAACGGAGATCTAGCTAGGTATTTGTTAGATTATTTGTTATTATGTTCCCAATGAAAAAGCTCTATTAAAATCCCTAGTTGATTGATTTAAATATGAAGAGTGCATTAACCATGTTTATGTCTTTTATTGAAAAAGAAAAAAATAAATCCAATAAATTTGTATATATTATAATTGCCTTCCTTTCAATAAGATTATTGATAAACCTTCTTACTTTAATTCCTGCAGATGTATTTGTGTGGTATTCGAGTTTTGAATTTATTTTTGTGAGTATGATTACTACCTACATTATATATGATACTTCCAAATTGTACGAAGCAGGGAATAAAAATCGAACATATCTAAGGCTTATTGCTATTGGTACATTAGGTTGGGCGTTAGGAGAAACGATTTGGGTATTTTATGAACTAGTACTTCTAGAGGCACCATATCCATCTATTGCTGATTTCTTTTATATCATTGCTTATATACCTATTGCCTTCGCCTTGTTTTCTAAGGCAAGAGATACTAAAATTGAGCCAGATAAGGGAAGATTGATTGTTGTTATTATTGTTGTTTTCGATTTTATTCTCATTGCCTTGTTTGTATTGATTATTCCAATTTTCCAATATGGAGATGAACCTTTGGTTACTATTATAAGCATAATGTATCCAATATTAGATATCATCTTAGTAATCAATGCAGGTTATATTGTTGCAAAATTTGCTGGTGGAAGAATGGAAAAAGCTTGGTTGATTTATGGACTGGCCATGTTTACAAACGCAATAGCAGATACCTTATTTGGTTATGAAGATTGGAATGAAATATACAACAGTCATAGTCTAGCAGATTTCTTATTCCTGGTCAGCTACCTATTAACCATTTATTTCTGTAAGTATTTAAAGGAAACATTTGACAATAATCTTTGATTTATCAATTAAGCATATGCAAGGTGTCACCCAAATAATATATCTTGATCTTACCATATTAATAGATTAAATTTGTTTTTTTTCTACCATCTTTCCTTTGATAACTCAATAATATCGTCCTACATAGGATAAATACCATTACTGCAGTGAAATATCCTTTATGTATTGACACTGGATACATCCCAATTATTTAGATTACCCGTGTTAGCAAGTGATAAACATATTGCAAATGTTTGATATACAGAAATAATAATAATTTGAGTAGCAGGAGACATCAACAGGAGTACAATGACAAAATTAATCCCTCGATGTTTCATGATTTGAAGTACATTCATTCAATTATAAGTATTTTCAATTACAAATACAAATTTATTGGAATTATTTCAAAAATTATTTTGGAAATTAAACATTGAATTCAAAAAAATAAGAAATTTGATGGTGTACTCAATAATATACAAGGAGAATCGACTCTTAATCAACAGATTTAATAAAATGTATGTATTATGTATTAAATATTCATTATTAGACATCTTGTTTTAGATTATATTTTTTCTAAGAGAACTATCCCATAGATAAAATTAGTTTCAAATGTAAAACTAGAAACAGGATCATTGATAATATTGATGATCCTATCACAAATTACCTAACTATAAATTTTGTAGAATTTACTTTAATTTTTCAAACAAGTTTATGTATTATTAATTTAAGAAAAAGAATATTGCCTACTAATGAGGAATTAGCGATTCTCTTTGTACACGAAGTACTTGGAAAGGGAAACCTTGATTTCATCGAAAAATATTTTCATTCGGATTTTTCTAGAGGGATTAGTGAGATCCCTGAGATTTCAAAGAGAAGCACATCAATTAAGTGGATGGTTAGTGAACCAAATCAAATGAGGTCTGGAAAGGAAGGTTTTATCGAATTTATCAAAAGTCAAATTACAGATGAAATTGATAGAGGCTATTATACCTTGAAAACTGAAATTGGAGAGATATTTGAAAAAGATAATAAAATCTCTATCTATTATAGGATTACTTACGAATTATCAGATCCTATTATGAACCTATCTCCTTATGTTAGGGATATGGGGTATTTTAGTAAAAAGTCAAACAAAAATATACCCATTGATGGATCTCATATTATTTATTTTAAAGATAATATGATAATCGGATTGAAATTTATTTGGGATACTATGAGCTTTTATGACGGATTCGGTTGGATACAAACCAATAAAAACCATAAAGTCATAATTGAGCAGTATTTCAATGATTTAAAGGCAAAAGGAATAATGAGGGAATCTATCAATAATTAATTCTAAAAAATCATATTCTTTGCTAAAATTATGAAACATATGCAATTTCTGATATTATTAATTTCAAAGCATACAATTTAGATGTTTGAGAAATAAATTTGTTTAGTATAATTAATATAGTTTAAATTTTTCCTATTTTTTTACCGATACTATTTTAATGATTAGAGTATAATATTATTAACTTGAAAAGATTCATGATTATCTCGAATGGAATCATAAATTATCATTACAATCCTAATTTTATTGATGTACCTAAAAATATTAATGAGTCTTTATTTTCAGGTCTTATATCCGCGATTAATTCTTTTGCTCAAGAACTAGGAGAAGGTAATCTACACACCCTTGTATTAGGGGAAGAAAAAATTGTTTCTAGATTGCTTAAATCTGGCGATGATATTTTACTGTTAATTGTAACAGATAAGCATAGAGTATCTGATGACATTATTCGTTTAAAATCAGAATATGTCTTTCGTGTTCTGCAATGTCTTATTCCAAATTATCAGGATATACACATAATAGAAGATCCATTTACTCCTCAATTAAAATCATTATCAGTAAAAGAAACAAATAATTTATTCAAAAAAATTGTCAATGAATACAATACATCAAATTTGGTTAAACTATTAAGAAAATTAGAAAATCCAAACAAAGATTTTGAAAAGTCATTGAATATACTATTCCAAGAATTACCTTCATCAGATATTATTTACGATGATGCTTTGATAGTTGTAGAAAATAAAATTAGAACTATCGTCGTTCCATATGATTTAGATGAACATAATCAAATGGAATTAGTCGTAAAACTGAGAAATAAAATAACACCAATTCTTGGAGAGAGATTCACACACAAAGTTTTAGAGAAGTTTATTGAAAATAAATAAGATCATCAGCATTCGCGAATATCTAGATGATTGTTTAAATAATTAATTAACACACAAATATGATAAGAATATTTATTTTGATGCGGGTGATTCTAAATATACCGATACTACAACAAGAAAATGCTTCATGGGTAAATGGAATTTTCATTCTAAATGTTGATGGATTATCTGCTGGTAAATGATATCCTGATTTCAAAATAGTTAATTAAATTACCAATTTATGCTTATTTCTGTAATAAATTACATCAGAAAAGGTAAAGAATTCTATTTTATTATTTTTCTCAAATAATATAATTATTAAGTAAATAGAAAATTATTTCATCCAATTCTCTATTTTCTATTCTTTTTATATAAGAAGATTATTGAAGAGCTTAAAATAAAGATATCTAAGGGAAAGAATTATCTTATTCATAATCTCTATTACTAGAATACCCATTTCTGAATTAAAAATAATATCAAACCACATGAATGCAAGAAGAATTTAAATAATAGTAATTTAATAGATGTTTAATGAAATTCAGAGGGATAATTCTTATTATCTTGTTATTATTTCTTTCTGTAACAAGTCAATTCGTCAATGCGAAACAAGGGTCATCTGATAATATCACGATCACTGCGATTACAACAGATACATTTGTTACTAAGTGGAACACCAGTATTACATTAATTGGATCATCCACTTCTAACAACCAAATCAAATTACCACTGTTATCAACGGGTTCCTATAATTTTGTTGTCGACTGGGGAGATGGTACAACAGACACTATAACTCATTATCTTCAGACAGAGGTCACACATACATATCCTGCTGAAGGGGTTTATGATGTAATCTTTAATGGTAATTTAAGTGGCTGGAGCTTTGCAGGTCCAAGTGGAGTGGATAAATCTAAAATTATAGAAATCTCACAATGGGGAAACATGAGTTTGGGTAATTATGGAGGTTATTTCTATGGAGCAGAAAATATGGCTCTTACTGCAACAGATGCACCAGACCTTAGTGAAACCACTTCATTGAGCTCTGCATTTCGAAGTTGCATTAACTTGGGCAGTAGTGGTGATATGAGTAACTGGGATACTTCTGGAATTAATTCTATGAGTTTAATGTTCCAAAATGCTCAATCATTTAATCAACCTATAGGCAATTGGGATGTCTCCAGTGTCACTGATATGCAATCTATGTTTTCAAATGCCTATTCATTTAATCAACCTATAGGTAATTGGGATGTATCCAACGTTATAACAATGAGAAGTATGTTTAGTACTGCTCTTTCTTTTAATCAACCTATAGGTGATTGGAATGTTTCTCAAGTGCAAAATATGGAAAATATGTTTCAATATGCTTCTTCATTCAATCAACCAATTAGTAGTTGGAATACTTCTCGTGTAACATCTATGGGTAGTATGTTTTATCAAGCAAACTCATTCAATCAACCAATTGGCTCTTGGAATACTTCAAGCGTGACTTATATGGGGTATATGTTTACATGGGCAGATTCATTCAATCAATCCATAGGAAATTGGGATGTAGCATCTGTCACGGATATGAGATATATGTTTTATTTTGCATCCTCATTTAATCAACCTATAGGAAATTGGGATGTCTCCAGTGTCACTGATATGAGTTCAATGTTTACTTATGCAGACTCATTCAATCAATCACTGAATAATTGGAATACTTCAAGTGTGACTACTATGATTAATATGTTTAATCATGCCTCTTCATTTAATCAACCCATAGGAGACTGGGATGTATCTAGTGTAATCGATTTATATGGGATGTTTCAAGATGCAATTTCATTTAATCAACCCATTGGTAATTGGAATTTATCGAATAGTGTTATTGTAAAATATATGTTTTTTGGAGCAAGCTCATTCAACCAACCCATTGGAGACTGGGATGTTTCTAATGTGGATGATATGAGTTTAATGTTTTATCAGGCAGGTTCATTCAATCAATCTTTAAACTCTTGGAATACATCCAATGTTGTTGTAATGTCAGGTATGTTTTGGAATGCAAGCTCATTTAATCAACCTTTAGATAATTGGGATGTTTCCAATGTAGTTTTAATGAATTTAATGTTTAGAAATGCAACCTCATTCAACCAACCCATAGGCAATTGGAATATTTCCAAAGCTACCAATATGGGTGCTATGTTTTCAGGAGTAGCTCTTTCATCTGATAATTATGATCACCTCCTTGAGGGCTGGTCTGAATTGAATTTAAAAAATAATATATATTTTGATGCAGGTGATTCTAAATATACCAATACTACAGCAAGACAATACATCATAGATACTTTTGGTTGGACGATAAATGATGGTGGATTAAAAGAACTAATTTCTCCTGATTTAACATCTCCTGATGATTTTAGTTATATATTTGATTCTACTGGGAATGAGATTGTTTGGTCTGTTGGAGATAGAAATCCTGGTACTTATACCATCACTCGAAATGGTACTTTATTAGTAACATCAAATGTATGGGTAAATGGAACTCTCACTCTTAATGTTGATGGATTATCTGTTGGTATATATGAGTTTATTATTAGTGTGCTTGACATTGATGGAAATGAAGCTTTGGATGTCGTTGTTATCACAGTGTATGAGTCAATTTCACCAATTGTTGATTCTCCATTGGATATTTCTTATGAGATTGGAACAACAGGAAATGAAATTACATGGATTGCTGGTGATGATCATCCAAACATTTACAATGTGATAAAAGATGGGGAAATTTGGATCCCCTCTACTCAATGGATCAATGGATCGATTATTGTAAACATTGATGGACTCCTTGTTGGAAATTATAATTTTGTCATCTATGTGTATGATTTAAATGGAAATTGGATGTCTGATGAAGTAATAGTAGATGTTTATGAAACCATACCACCTATAATTGATTCTCCATTGGATATTTCTTATGAGACTGGAACAACTGGAAATGTGATTACATGGATTACTGGCGATGATCATCCAAATATTTACAATGTAACTATAGATGGATCAATATGGATTAACTCCACTCAATGGATCAATGGATCAATTATAGTAAACATTGATGGACTTCTTGTTGGAAATTATAGTTTTGTAATCTATGTATATGATTTAAGTGGAAATTGGGTGTCTGATGAGGTAATAGTAGATGTTTATGATTTAAATACTTTCCCAAGCAGTGACCCCAGTAATCCACTTTCAAGTTCACCATCCCCAATTCCCCCTGGATTTGTGGTTTTCGGTGTAGCTGCCGGAGTTGCTGCAATTTCATTTGCAGGTTATAGATACATCCAATCACGAAGTGGAAATAGTAATAATGAGAATAGAGGTAATTCTAGAGATGCAGGTATAAATAATTCACAAAATGGATCAAATCAAGGTAATACAAATCAAGATTTGGAAGATTAAGAATGAAGATTCATGGATTGTTAATACAGATAAAATTGACCTACATCTCAATTTAAGCAAAAATAATATCATTTTATTTTCCAATTATAATAAGAAACGGAATTTTAATGGTGTATCTTTTTAATTAATAAAAATAAGATTAATTTGTATTAATAAAAATTTTCAAACAGAAATCAATGTTTACTAAGCTATATTGTGGTTAGCTCTTTTTCTTTCTTTGAGCAATAAAATGGGAAACAATCCTATAATAAAGAACAAGAAATTGATAGGAATTGGAAATAATCCACTTTGAGTAGTAGTATCACCGTCTCCTGTAGAAACTCCATTAGTATTTGAATCGCTAGAAATAATCATTGGAGGAGCAACCCAAGAATCGGGTAGATTTACCCAACTGTTAATTATCCAAGGAGATTGCAATGATCCATGATTATTTACATCCATTTGATAGACACCTAACCCAAATCCATAGCGATACATAGTATAATCTTGGGAATCGATGATATCACCTACATCAATACCAAAGGAAGTACTACTACCCATGACAGTCTCATATGCATATGTAGAAGTTAACCCAAATGTGTAACCAACAGAAAGCCCAAAAACACCACCAGATACCTCAAAATCAAAGTTATATGATTTTGAAAATCCGGTTGTATTATGTTCAGAGATATCTATTTTTACCGAATTGTAACCTTCTCCCTGACCTACTTGTACTTCATCACTTTCTATCATGGTTCCAGTGGCATAAATATTAGTATGTTGAACTAATTGGGAATATGACATATAAGTATCAAGTTCCCCAGGTGTCGATGATAATATTGTGGAATTGATCACTGAATTAATATTATTTTGATTATAAAACGTCTTGTGTTGTTTATACAAAGCAGGAGTATTTGGAATTGAGAGGGTGAACGTTTTGCCAATTTGACCTAGATATTTACTAGAAATAACTTTGAAAGCATAAAAATCATACACAGCAGTGGTAAATATCACAGAATCATCTGCTGCATCTCCATGAAATTCTGTTGTCTTTATTGTAGTATTTGTTCTTATCTGTCTTTGATTAAACTCAAATACAAAACCAGCTCTAGTTTCAAATTGGGCTAACTTAATACCAAAAATACCAATTTCCTGTTCAAATTTTATGAAAGCACCATAACTAGTAGAAAATTCATTGCTTTCGGTAGATGATTGACTTACTGATATTCCAAAGAGAGTATTAGAATCATCAAAATTTTGATCGATTCTAGATTGAACTGGTGATGCAACAGCAATACCAAATAACTCCCCAGGAGTAGTAAATGCAGTATGATTTCCTGTAAATTCAACGACATAACTATCAGCATCAAAATCACCTGCAATTAATGTAGGAATATAGCCATTATTTTCAATCCTATAATCAATTAACATAGGGTTATGAGAAATAGATAGAATTACGGTTACATAGTAAGGATTGTTGCTCGCATCCTTCGCAAAAACATTTAATCCAATCTCCTGCACTCCATCTAAATTAAAATCGCCCAAAGCTACTTGTGGAAATGAATTTGAAAAAGCCTGCATTCTTGTCAGATTATCAGTACCAAATACATTAAATTCATTTTCTAATGACAATCCAGGAGGAATATCGTTGGTGTTGAATATAAAATAATCCCGAAGAATTAAATTAAAACCATTATTTTGATCATCATAAATTGAGAGATGTGAGGTATCATCGACATAGATCAATTCCGCACTACCATCACCATCAACATCACCCACAGATACTCCTGGAAATTCACCAAATGGAGCATCAGTAATAGTGTGAATTAATTGATACAGGTGATTATAGATATAAATAGTTGCACTGGTTACATTACTGTAACTGTATACAAGTTCATCAAATCCATCTCCATTTAAATCACCAGATACTATATTGGGAAAAACATTTTTCTCATTATTCCATTGAAAACTATGTAACAAAGTGAAACTAGACACTGCATCATCGTATATGTAAGAGACAGGACGATAATCAACATTTAATCCAGCGACCACTAATTCTGTTCTGTTATCAGAATCAATATCTGCAGTCATGAAATTAACTGAGCCACCTTGAATCATATCTGTTCCCGTTGTGATTGGAAGACCCTGTAAAATACCAGCCACTTCAAAATTGGTAGTATAAATTGTTGGATCAACGGCAAAATGATTTGGCAATGCATTTGCCGAATATATTTTGAATTTCATGAAAGGATTTGGATATGAGGGTGAATACCCATCAAATGTTGAAGTTCCAATATCATTGACAGCTAAAAAGGTATTAAGACCATACGGGGATTGAATCGTAACTATATCTGATTCATATATAGCACTATCAGACTCATTGACTTGACTTTCATCCAGTATTGTGAAAATTTCATTGGTTGTTATAGAAGTTCTTACCATTACTGCATCACCATCACTGTAGCTAATGTAATTTCCATTTATATCTTGCAATACTATTGGATAACCAAATCCCACTTGTTCAGTAGAAGCTATATCATTGGGATTTAATATTTTGAATCTTAAATTTAAATCAGCATCAATTTTAGAATTAGGTACCCAATTAGAGATTTGATGAGCATCATTTGATCCACTGATAAGATCATTCCCTGTTGATTGAACATACAGATCAAACACTGATTCTTCTAAAACAATATAATCTCCATAACGTACTGGTTGAAGTTCATGTGAATTCATCAAGTCATCAAAAACCCTGATATTCTGTACTCCAAAATCATCAATATATAAAATAGCAAATTCTTCAATTGGGTCATCATCAAAATTTCCAGCAATCACCTGAGGAATTTGTATTTCTGATGGTGCTCCTATATTTTGATTATTTGCAATATAAAGGGAAGGTTTTGAAGATATTGTAAAGGTTAAATGTGTATCAAACCGACCGGAATGAGTTATTACTTTCATAAGCACAACACTACCTGTATATTCTAGAATCACTAAATCTGGTTGTTTATCTCCATCAAAATCACCAACGGCAATACTTGTTGGATACATTGAACTTAAAGTATAGACATCAGGATCACTTAGTGTGCTATAGAATGATGAAGAATACGTTCCTACTTCTTGTAGTACATTAAAACCAGCATAATTCAAATATGCTAAATTATCAGACCCCCCAAGTGGAATTTTATCATTAAAAGGATAGGTAACATTATCAATCATTGCGTCTAGCCCAGTCATTGAGTTTACGGAATGTTGAAATTGTGATGTACCATTAGCAAAACCATGATATATATCATAATTAATCGGTAAAAATCCTTCATTATTAGCAAAATTCCTTATGAAAGAATCATCCATATTTTCTAATGTTGTATTATTGTTAATAATTGGTCCATGCATGCTGGAAATAATAACTATGCAAAGCAATATTGAAATTTGTTTAATCATATTTTTATTGATTATTTATCATATAAATTTTGTAGGATAATGGTATTGTGATTCATCAAAATTCAATAACATAATTTTCTTAGTATATAGCCTCTATTACAAAAAAAATCAGAAAAAAAAAAACAATTACAATATCTAGTTGGACAATTAAAAGCTACCATGACATTTCAGAACAATTAGAAAATGATTTGAATTTTTAACAAAAGTAGACAATAGATACGGAGAAATGAATTACACGTGTCATTTTTCAAATTACTACCTCATTTCCTTCAACCCCCAAATTAAACCAAATTACTAAATATCAGTCAATAGAGATGATAAAAGTAACGATTATCATGTGTTAATAGTATGGCAAATTTAACTTAGTGATCTAAGAGTTATAGACAAGAATTGATGTACAATTTAAAAGAAGAATTGATCCAATTCTAGATGATCGATTTACTAAAGAGGTTTTTGAGAAATTTATGAAAAAGGTATTATGAGTCTTTTAATTCAATTAAGTGATAACAAGAAGAACTATCTGCATTAATAAGAATATTCAGACCGACAATTTGACTATTTCCAATAAATTCCATGAGTTTCCCTCGAGTTTCTCGTCCAAAGCGATTAGCAGATATGCAGTATTTGTTAAATTTCGATGATAAATTCTGTAGTTGAATTAAACCTTCCATCCCTGTTGAATTTGCTGTATGACAAATCAAATCAACTCCTAAGTTCACATATTCCTCAAATAATTCAGGATATCACCATTCGACACAGATTTATATTCCAATCTTTAGTAATTTTCCATTAATGTTCAAAAGAAATACAGGTGTTTCCGGGTCTGCTACAGTAAAATATATTTTTTCAATCCCTGATAATTTTCGTTTTCTATACTTACCTATGATACCTTTTGGTCCCATAATTACAGCCGTGATATAGTAAAACAAGCAATTGTCCTTTTCTTCCTTTTCCAAAACACAAGCAATCAGAGAAGTACTCATCTAAATACTCACATTCATCCAAGTTTGAATGGAATTACCACAGCCAGCCACATTATTAGGAAATACAAATTCTGTTAATTGCTCGATTTCTTCCCATGACAAGAAGGAATAACCAGTATTACATAATTCAGGTAGGACCAATAAATCAGCATTTGCTGATCTGATTAATTCACATGATTTTTCCACATTTTCCCTTACTAATCCAAACATAGGCTCAAATTGTACAAATCCGACTTTCATAATTATTTCCTCTATTTCTGCATTAACGTTTACACAAATACCATCTACCTCATGATATTTGTCGCTTTTACATCCCTATTTTACACCAGTAGGGTCCCAATTTGTTCTTAGATCCTCATGTAATGATGATAGATCAGTCATATCCTCAGACTCTATATTAAAATCAAATATATAGAAATTTTCTTGTATCCTTGAAAATGAACTTGCTTTGGGTATAACTGAAATTTCTAGTTGAATACCCCATCTCAGGAGAATTTGTGCAGGTGTTTTATTGTATGTCTCACTCAATTTCTGCAGCAAAGGATGATTAAATTTCTTCCCAACTACAAGGGGAGAATATGCTTCAAGTATGATATCCTTAGAATTACAATACTTCAGAAGTTCGGATTGAAACAGAAATGGATGAAATTCCACCTGATTAATAACTGGAGGTACAGGAGAATGTTGTATAAGTTCTTCCAAATGGTCAATGGTAAAATTCGACACACCAATTGCCTTTAACGTTCCACTCTCATATAGTTCCTCCATTGCTTTCCAACTCTTCAACCGTTTATTCGGAACAGGCCAATGCAACAGGAATATATCAATATAATCAGTTTTCAATTTCCTCATACTCGTTTGAATCGAATTTAATGTCCCATCATAACCTTGATCTGAATTCCACACTTTGGTCGCGATAGTGAATTCTTCCCTTGGAAGATCTGAATTAGAAATGACTTCACCAATTACATGTTCATTATCATAATAAGATGCAGTATCAATTCGCCTGTAACCAACATCAATAGCCGATTGCACCGCGTTTTTTGTGATTTCGTCATCTCCTATATCTGCTGTTCCAAAACCTAATTGATCTATCCTCAATCCATTATTCAACTCTAAAGTATTCATTATCAATAAGTATAAAGTATAGCTTTTATGTTGATTGTTTGAGGAAAAAATATTTTGTAAGATGTAAAATGTTTAATCGTTGTAGGTGCACTAAATTTATCCCAATGTGGTTTTACGTATTGTATGTATTAAATCGAACTCAACTAGTATTTTAGATTGGATCCATTAGTGTTTTTTAGTTCGAGTTTCTATAACAATAGTATTAATGCTATAGTCAATATCAATTGTATTATCTCAGTTATCGAATATAACGGATGTGAGATAGACTAAATGTGTATTCGATCTTTCCTTTCTGATAGTTGTGGAATTGTGAAGGATAAATATTCATCGTGCATAGTAATATTAGGTTCTAATTAATTTTACTTCTTTTCTAAGGGTTGTTCAGGTTTTATTAAGCCATTACAATTAAATCAAAATTCGTTCAGTCGGCCCCAACCAGCAAATTCTCAATATACTGCCTCCTACTCACATTCCAATTATCAATTTCATCCATTGCAGCAAAGTTAACTACCTCAAATCCATCATTATAGCTTTCATTTGGATTATTTTTTGCTGAGTTTCTTTTGGATTTACTCTCTTTAACATTCTTATCCCATAATTCTGTAATTTTTGAGTTGCATTGATCTGCAAATCCGTTGATATAATTTGTTATTCCAACAATCAAAATAGGTATTTTCCCTTTGTAACCTTCGTCTTGTAGTTTTTTCATTAATTCAATGTTATCAGAAGCATAATGATTTATTAGTTGAAAGATACGTGAGATATAGTCATTTACTACATTCTCAATTTCACTATAATTTATTTCTGTTGGTTGATTGTTTACAAAAACTGTTAAAGTTTCGTCTGATGTGCTTTCATCTAATTGAATAGTGATGTTAGATAGTATTTCCGATAGGGGTGGATATTTAATATTCGATTCATTATGCCAATCGATTTTACCCAAGGCCAATTTTTCAACTTGATATTTGTATAATATTTGTAAATAACTAGCACCTCTGTATCTATAGTCAGACTTGATTATTTTTCCATCAATAGCAACAAAAATTAGTATTATGTGTTCCTTGAATTCAATAAATATACCTGTATTTCTTCCAGTATAGTTAAAAATTCTTTCAAGATCAAATAGTACTTCTATATCAACCGAATTGAAAATATATTCTAAATTTTCGATGAATTCATCAACTTGTGTGACGGGAGGTAAATTAGCTATTATTTTTGTTTTATCTAATTGTTCATTTATGCCTTTTGCTTCTAAATATCTGTGGAGAAGTGAATTTAATATTTTGACATCAATGATATCATATCCTAACGCATTATACATTTTTAAAACACCAAAAAGCATTATGGCTTCTTCTCCGAGATATGTAAGATCAAAAGGTCTATAGTTTTCATCTAACATTCGATCTAAAACAGTATCCTGAAATTCATTATATTTCTTGTATCTATTAGTTTTTTCCACATTTAATTTATCATAATAACTCCATCTCATCTTGCTCTAACCTCTTTTTTCCTCTAATAAGATAACTATTTCATCTTCCTCTCGATATTTATTTCTAATAATAGATAGAATTTTGCGTTGTACTTCTGAATCCAATGAAGTAGTCTCTGAAAATACCTCCATTGCAATTGACTTGATTGTGTCATCAGTGATTGAATTAATGGCAATTGATATATTCTTCTGATCTTTATTAGGTGAAAGATCATCAATTTCATTAAGAGATGAAAATAATTTCATTGTTTTCAATACACCAGGATAATCTACAACGAGGTTTACTTCTTCTGAATCACCAGTCTTCTCCTCTTCGTACATTGCATATGCATGAGTAGCTGATTGAATTCCTGAAAAAGAATGTAAACACCTCATTTTATAGGTAAATTCAAATAATTCGGCATTCTTAGGGTATAACCTCAAGTTTTCTCCTTCTAATACATAGGATTGTAGGGTTGGATTCATATCCAATTGCTGGATTAATAATTCACTGTCCCATTGAAAACCATGAGGTAAATTTTCTTCCACAACTATTTCTTCGAATTGATCTTCATCGTTACTAACTTTGATGAATACAGTTATCTCCTCGCCGATAATTGCCTCGGTTGTAGAATACTGTCGATCTATCCTCAAACCAGCTTTATTAATTTGTGATTCCTCATACCAAATTGATTCTTTGATTACAATGGTCGGGACTACTTGACTTTGATTTTGAATTTGCAATTTGTTTACCCCATAATGTAAATAATCAGTGAAGTTGAGATTTGCTAATTCAATTAATTGGTGATCCGGAATTGCATCTTCGAATTTATATTCAATTTCATGGTCATTAATTTTTATTACCAATGAATCAAAGGTTTTTTGCATCTCTGTAAACTGCAATATCGTATCAATTGCGAATAATGTACTATAGGTAGAACCCCAACCGGAATTCGGAAGTTTCTTTGATAAAATCCATTCAATCTCACCCTCAATAATATTGGTATGATTTTTATTTCCCGTCTTCATTAGAATTTGCAGAATTCTGCATGATGTTTCCATTTGCATATCCATTCTTTCACCTGTATTCCAATATGATAACTTTGATAATTGTTTCATCATTTTAATTATACGTTGGAGGATTTTATCTGTTTGATTTCCTGTTTTTTCCAGTAAGGAATGATATAATGCTAGAAGAAGTGGATCATCAGTATCTTCTATTTCTTTTTGTGAAGCAATAAATTTCATTCCTTTAGTAATCATCAATGATGAATTGGACTCTCCGACTAACAATAAAGTTTCCAGAACTCGGCAAGTCAAGTAAAGAAATGATGTTTGTTTTTTACTACTTGATATATGAATATCAGACCCTATATTCCCCCAATATCCTTGATCATTTTGCAGATACCTTAGTTTTGAAACCACATGATCAACATTTTTCTGTTGAATATCTATACCAAAATTTTTGATTTTTATTATTGCATTGAGTGCAAAAATGGTCCAATATACACTCGTTACACTCTTTTTCCATAAACCCCATGCACCTTCTTCATTTCTCAGACTGATTAGTCTAGCATATCCATTGGAAACACGATTATGAATTTCTCTCGTTAAATTAGGAGTTAGTAAATCATGACTTTTCAAATAATCATGATATGAGATATTGGGTATTGTTGAGGAAATTGTTTGTTCAACACAACCATTTGGATATCTAAAGAGATACTCCAACCCATCCAATGCAATGGAATATTTATTTGGAAAAAATGCCACATTCAGATAATGAGCTACTTCTTCTGAGGAATATACTATATCAAATTCATCTTTTTCAAGTCTTCCTTCAAACAATCGAACTTCTGGCAATCCTTTTGGATCCACTCGTATTGATTTTTTAACAATATCCTGAAAATCTTTTGTAGTAGCAGTGAATTCAATGGGAAAAGTACCCACAGAGATAGCCTCTACATCCCATGTTACTTCCTTTCGACTATTTGCAGCTACTTTTATCTTTTGCTCACTTTTGCTATACATTTGAAATCCACCATTAACTAGTAGTAATTGAACAGATACCATCTGCTCCTGCGATGTTCTATTGGTTACTACGGCTCGAATTTCAAATATATCACGGTAATGAATTGTTGCAGGTATTTGTGGCTGAACAAAGAATTCCTGCTGTACATGAATTTTTTTCCTTGCGATACCAAAGTCATTAGAAAGAGTGCTTGCCAGAACGATAATTTCCTGTTCAGTTATAGAATCAGGAACTTTGAGTTGAAAAGTTTCCTTATTTCCCTCCATAATATGATCTGGAATCCAATATGCCACATCAGGAAAATATGATCGTACTGTTTTCTTGCCCACAGTTGGTATTAAATTTAATGCATGAGGAATTAATGTTCCTCCTCCAACATAATGATCGACATCAGACATTATTGATTGATATTTGGGAAGTCCATAAAAACTGGGAATTGAGAAGTAGGGGTCTGCAGCAAAGAAATTGCCAAAGAGTAATTTTTCACCATCCATCCATAGCAAATGGATATTTTTAACCATAATCTTGGTTAAATTCAAATCTGATAGTTGCTCTGAGATTAATTTAGATACTTTCAGATAATCAGAAAAATTTTTCTCGTTGAGTAATAATTTACCTTTCATCAAGTTATTCAGTTCTGTATATTTTTCTACATCAATTACTGAGAGAAATTGAGGATAAATTGATGCGATCGATTTTAATATGCTTAATATTTCGACATGTATTTTATCTAGTAATATTCTTACCAAATGTAATAATTGTAAATTCTCTTGATTATTCAGTCCAGAATGAATATTTTGTAATAACTTCAGTAAATTGCCTTTGAATAATTCTTCATCAAATTCATCAAAATCAATCAAATCAATAAGATTCAAATTTATCAAATCATACAGAAATGGTATTATTGACTCAGGATTATTACTTAGTAGTGTTAGTACATTAGATTGGTGATATTCAAACATCTTCTTATCTACAATTGGTGACTTGTATAAACTGATTATCAATGCGTATAAATAGGACAAAGGAAACAAGCTTGTGTCTTCTTCCCATTCTTCCAAAGCATAAGAAAAGAATTCATCAAGTGAACGAGATAATTCAAAGATGTCTTCACTAAAAGTGTTAGATATCTCCATGTTATTGTGAAATTCATTGAAAAGAGTATTGAAGTTATCACCTATATTACTTCCTGCTATTTCTTTACTTGATGAATCCAACATAGCCAGTAACATAGATTTTGATTTACTATTATTTGGTGTGGTAATCTGAAGATCAAAACTTTCTCCAGGATTTAACACATCAGGCCCATCAAGTTTGATCTGAATATTGCTAGGATCATTGAGAAATTTCAAAGTTTTTAGTTTGTACATTCCACTATACTCAATTCTGATTAGATCCAGAAGGAAATATGTTTTTTCTGCTATTATTGGTAGTAATAGCTCCTCATCTTCAATACCCTTTGGATAGAAATATCCATAGTCAATTACACACCCATCATTATCTCTCCAAATGTAATAAATCGGTCGAGATGTCCAAACCATCAGAGACGATTCAAAATCAAATTTCAACTTGATCAAAAAATTATCTTGATTGGGAGTAGTTGATTCTGATTGTTGTGAGGTTATAATTTCCATCGTTGGAGACACAGACCAAGATAATGTGTTGAATTTTTGATATTCTTCTGAAACCTGAGTATTTTTCTTAGACTCAAATACTCGGAATGATCGCGTTCCCTCGACTACTTGCCCAACAGAATTAATTACAGTTACCTTGACATGGCATAGTCCTGGTGAAATTGCTTCAGTTGAAATTGATTGATTAATCGTTCCATCATCAGCTGTTTGCAACTCCAAAGTACCAGCAATATCTCTGTCGGAATCGATTACTCTTAATTCACAAACTTCATTACTTATAGGATCTCCATAAAAATACATCGCAGTAGCAGAAACATTGATTGGTTCTCCTTGCATAATTGAATCGATGGGATCAATATCCAGTTTCATGGAGGGTTTTTGATAATCAGAAATTTCTATTTCCTTTGACTCTGAAATTTTCAAATGTTTAGAAGAAAATACCAGTTGATACTTTTGAGGATTCATAAACCTATCAGTCTCCATAGAACCGGAAAAAACACCAAATTTATCAGTAATAGAATTTTTCAAGATGAAAATATCCTCACCACTTTGGAGAGTAATTTTTAGTTCGACTTTTGACATCGGTTTACTAGGTGACATAATAATTCCACGAAAATTAATCGTCTGACCTCTTCGATATTTATTGAAATCAGTTATCGCCATCATTATGAATGAATCAGGATTTTTAGAGGTGTTTGCATTAAAGGAAATTTTCTTTTCTTGTACTGAATTGCTTAACTTTAAATGAAGATGATTTTCATAAGTTGATAGGAAAATAGTTTCGTATTTTTCAGATATTTTTTTCCCTGAAGCAAATTGCATAATTCCAGTTGTTGGTAGTTTACAGTCATCTAGAATAATTGAGATATTTTGATTAATTGCTTGATAATTTATATTAAAAATTTCTGTTTTATCCTTTTGCATTATTAATTGTCTGTACGACTGTTTTATCTTATCACTATTCATCACTTCTTTCATTATTTTATCGAGTGTTTTAGTTTTTTTTACACCTGTTAAAATTAATAACTCATCTAAACCCATTTATTTTTGCAAGTCACAATAATTTTATAATGTTTTTATATAAAAATAAATTAACGATTTTTTCTAATATTAATTTGGGATTTGGTAACGCTTATTTGATTTGAGTTAATATTACTATATTTTATCTTTTACATCCAGCGATTTTACTTACTCTTTTGGAAAATGATAACTTTATCCAGATAATGTTGTAGTCTTGACTTCTCCAACCTCTCCTTATAATCTTAATTCGAATATTTACCAATCTCAACTTCATAGTTTTTCTTTCAGACTTCACCCTCTCTATAAGAAAATCTAGTTTGCTCTCTTCTATTTTGGATTGAAGGTCATCATGATGGAGAATTCAAACGTATTTTAAGCAAATTTAATTATTACAACACATTGGGTGTTATGGGTTGCTATTTTTTTAAAATATAGATATATAATACATGCGGATGTTGTAGGATTTAAAATGATATTCAATTTATTTACAAATAATGAGAAATTTGCTTTTTATTTCGATATTAGTAGTCTTACTACCATTATCCACGCCAGATAATGTATTTGCTGCACCTGGTGATTCTGTAGCCACTGCAATAGAATTAATTTCAGGTGAAATAACTACAGGAACCATTTCAATTGCTAATGGAACTATGTACTATAATATGACAATAGGTAATTCGGGTAATCCAGTTAATCTTAATGTAAATTTAACAGGACCTCTGTAATTGAGATACCAACTAGTTCAACACCAAGTTCAAATCCAAGTTCAACCCCTCCTTCAACACCAAATGATGGAGATGATGAGACGGCAGACTTTCCTTTGTTTTCGATGCTTGGATTAATCATTGTGTCTATAATTATTAATAAACGTAAAAACAGACTATTCTGATAATATTGCTTTATAAATTAAAAATAATAAATTAATACTGATTATCAGTAATACTATAGAAATTATCAAAAATAACACAATAGGAAATTTTACTTTTATGATCTCTATATCTTATTTTCACGAATAAACCGAAAAATGACCACAGCCTGACTAATTAACCTATTCTCTATAATTTTGTAAATTCAAATCACATCTAATCAAACCCCTTAAATCTACTTAGCTTTATATGCTATTGTTTGAATTATCGAGAATTATATTTAAATGGTAAATCTGATGAATTATATGAGGCGACAAAGACCAAATTAGATGACCTTAAATCTATTGCCTATCATTTGTGTGTAATCCATACTCGTGTAAATACTGAAGAATTTCCAACTTGGGATGATCTATATGACAAAACAACTAAATATAAAGGATTATTTGAAGAGAATAAAGAATCTAACCCTTTTGAATATGCAGTCTATAGCTATAGATTAGGTTATTGTTTGTATGTATCCAAAGGAGAAATCGATGAAGCAATTAATAGATGTTTGGAAAGTGTCTTCTACTTTAGGCAACATGATCCTTTAATGCTCGCATCACCTTTACAACATTTATCGATATTTTATTCCATTAAAGGAGATATCAAAAAATCAATAGAAATGTATAAAGAAATTACATCACTCCCAGAAGAAATATCTAAATTTAAGATAAGTGAAACAATTCAACTAGCAAAATTAAAACTTCTTTACTATGAAGGTAAATATGATGAAAGTCTTAAATTAGGGATTTATCATTTTAACTCAATTGTGAATGATGATAACATATTGAAATTTTTTTTGCCTTTATACGATTTCTGCCATCTTATGATGCTCGCTGGAAAAAGAGATGGGTTTTTACCTCTTCTCAATCTTGCTGAACAGGTTGTAACAAAACATCCAAACCACATGCACCGATTTTTGCGAATTAAAGCACTTTTTCTAAAATATTCTAAAAGAACACTCCAAAAAGCAGAAGCCGAAAGAATACTCCGAGAATTAATTAAAAGACCATCACCATGGCCAGTCAATATACTTCACTTGTGTGATCTACTGGTGATAGAATTGAAAACTTATGGTGAAAAAGAGGTTTATGAAGAACTTCAAGAGTACATCAATTTACTTTTCGAAAAATCACTCAAGACTTTTCAATATTCCATATTTAGCAAAGCAGTAATTCTTAAATCCAGAATCTTGATAATTGATGGGAAATTTACAGAAGCTGATAGTATCATAAAAGATGCGATTTCTATGTTTGAAACAAAAAATCTGGAGTTTTTGGTGGAGGAATTAAACCATGAGCAATTAAAAATCGAGGGAGAATTTAATAAATTGAAAGAATTGTTTGAAACGAATGAACAATATTCAGATAAGTTGGATAAATTGCAAATAAATGAATATATAGCAATGGTTGATAAATTGATTTGAGAGTTGTAGATATCACATCATTTTATGTTATTAATATCATATTGTACAACAAATCAATTAGTATCATTGCACTTGTAGATGATTAAATCGGTCATTTCCTTGAATCATAAAGATTGTGACTCGGTTTTGTGAGTAAGAGGTAATCTTGGAGGATTTGAACAAGTAAATTGAATCTAATTGTTTCAAAATCACCACCCCCAAGACAACTAATCAATAATTTCAATAAATAATTATCCTTAAAGTTACTCTAAATTCCTCTATTCAAAAAACATCAATGTAAAACATGTAGTCAATGATGATTTTGATGGAATTAGAGATTACCTCGAATTCAAAAAAAAAATTATTATGAATGAAAATACAAATTATAACTTCAAGGATTTATTAAGACTCCAACCTCTGATGGATAATCACCTCATCTAAATAATATTGTAAATTGGATTTCTCAAGTTTCTCCCTAATATCATAATCCAGGTATATGCCAATTAATGCCTCATAGGTCAGATAATCATAATAACAATTTCTCTAGCTTTGCTGATATTTTTTCGTTCTTCTGTTAATAGAAGATTCAGAATAAAAGATCATCAATAATAGGACAATGGATTGGACCTGTATCGATCAATCCATTTCTTGTTACATCACATAAGTAAAATTGCAATTCTCATTACATTCAGGGAACCTATAGTTCAATTGAATAATCTTATTATTTTTATTTGAAAGAAAATAATCAAATTGAAAATAATCTAAATTCAGCATCTTGGACAAATGAACCCTAACATATCATTTTTTTCCATAATTGTCAGATAATCATGATAACAATTTCTCTTGCTTTGCTGATATTTTTTCGTTCTTCTGTTAATAGAAGATTCAGAAGAAAAGGCATCACAACTAGGACAATAGATTGGGCCTGTATCGATCAATCTATTTCTTGCTACATCACATAAGTAAAAATGCATTTCCTCATTACATTCTATTGAGGGAGGCATATTATCATGTATTTCACCATACTTAGGTTCAAAACTACATGTGGTTGATATAGTATCTAGATTTTCTACGATTTTTATGTTGAATTCTCTTGAATGAACAGAACTTGGGTCAAAATCAGAAATTACATTTAAATATTCAAAAGAATTTAGTTCTATGAGCCAAGATTTTCTTGGATCTTGTTGATTATTGTTGGTAAGTGTGAATAAGTAAACGGTATCACAATTTTTACATTTCATTTCCATTTTATGGATTTCTGGAACTCCAAATTCACAGAATTCACAGACATCAGAGCTAAATTGTTGCAAGTGATCAAAATGAAAATACAGTAAATATTGAATTCCTGTTAACATATCATGGTGTGCATTACAAGTGAAACATCTCATGTTCTTCCCTAAATTAAATACTCTAACATTCCCAATGTCCAAGCGATTAACAGATTTTATTTCTGTTTCTTCATCTAAAATAAATTCTTCATCATCCTCAAATTCATCGTCATCAAATTCATCATCCTCGAATTCATCGTCATCAACAAGATAATTCATACAAGTTGATAGAATATCGTTTAATGTAAATTTCTCTAAAAAGTTTTGAATCAATTTGTTTACTATACTATTTAATTTTGGATTGATATCAAATGGATAGTTGAAATTTAATTCCGGTGATATATTCAGAATAAAAGCACTTATTACTTCAGATTCATCATACAGTTCTATTAATTTATTTATTTGTTCGATAATTTGATTCAAAGATACAGACTCCTTTATATTTGCTTGATTGAAACTATAGTCCCAAATAAAAAAATACGATAAAGTATTTAAAGCAATGTAAATTCTAAATGAACAAATCTATGTTCTTTATATAGTTAAAATTTCATAGATATAACCTCCCAATCACTTAAATTATTCAATTCAATTATCAAATATATGTTCGATTTCCGGATTTACGCGTTATAATTTGAAAATTGAGTCTTATTCGGTATATGTGTTGAATAGTCCATTCAAAATAAATTAGATGTTGATTGATAATTTAATCTCATATTCCGTAGAAAGAAACAATTAAATCATTATTATCAGTGATCTATCATCGGGTTAACCAAATTCCAACAATTCAAACTTCCAATTAACAATTCCTATTTTCAATTCATACCTTATTAAATCCATAATCTATACTATCGAAATTGATAACATCTATATTCATGTTGACTTGAAATTTGAAAGAATTGTGACAGGATTTACAATATACCCAAGATTGTTGACATTTTATCAGATTATAACAGAATACAACTTTGTATATTCAACTTAGTAACAAATTATGTTGATTCACCTTGATTTTAAGTTGTAATCAGAGGTAGTAGAATATAGAATGAGGTTCCGAAATTTTGTTTTGATTTGTAGGTTATATATCCCTTGAAATTGTCAATTATACTTTTGACAACTGCAAGGCCAAGTCCAGTTCCTTTTTCTTTTGTTGAGTAAAACGATTCAAATATTCTGTCTCCAATATGTTCTGGAATTCCAGCCCCAGTGTCTGTTATTTGAATTGTCAAAAATGGAATTGTATTTCTTTCATTTTCAAAGTCATATTTTTCATCTATTTTCTCTCCAAATAGTTCAATATCCACTAATGTGGACTTTCTTACAAAGACTTCGATTTTTCCACCCGTCTTTACAGCATCTACAGAGTTACCAATAAGATTAAGAATAATTTGGTTTAATAGTCCTTCATTAATTAATGCAAATCCATGATTCAGCGTACTGTGATAAGAGAATGATATATTTTTCGGAATTATTTTTTTCATGATGTCAGATGTTTTTTGAAGTTCTTCCCCAATATTTATTTTACTTAATTCAATACTTCCTTTATTGAGTTTTAATATTCTCGTAGCCATAGTTGAATGTGTACTTATGATTTTTTTTAGTTCATTGAGGTCTTTGATTATTTCTACAGGAATATTTTCATGTAACTTAATTAATTCTACATAGTTTTGTACTACAGTTAGTAAGTTATTGACTTCGTGAGATATTTCTCCGGCAAATTTACCCAGTGCTTCTCTCTTTTGGGTTAAGAAAAGTTGTTTTGTTAGTTCTAAGTACTGTTGTTCAATTTTTTTCCGTTTTGTTTGATCATGAATGATTATGTAAAGGCTAGGGTCTTTCATACCAATTATAAAAATGAATCTTAAGGTTACGATTAATTGAGTACCATGATTACCAATTAATATGGCCTCATCGATTTCTTTTATTGTTTGTGTTGTTATTATTCCACTGATGAGATTGATAATTTCTTCATTATCAAACTTCCAAATATCAAATATGGTTTTTTCATCTATTTCTTTATCATTATATTGAAGTAAATTAGCAAATGATGTGTTGTAGTTGATAATTTCTCCATTTTTATCAACTATGATAATACCATCATTGGTTGCCTGAATGAGGTTTCTAAGGTTTTCCTCATCCTGAATACTCTGTTGAAAGAGTCTTGCTAGTTGTTTATCTTTCCTAGATATAATATTGTCTTGTATGAAGGTGATACTCATAATTAAAATGAGGAATCCGTTAACAATCAATGAACTCAAAAATATTTTCTGGTAATTCTGTACTGATTCATTTTGCAATAGGTTTACCAACTCATCTTGTTTATCAATTAAGATGTTGATATTTGCTCTAATATTAATTATATCTAATGTATTAATATTTATGTGATTTTCTTCAATGATAATAATCTTTGGTCGTATTTGGTAGTAAGTGTCATTTATGCTAGTGAATAGTTGAATAGAACCTTGAGATTTGATCGGTTTGATATTTTTTTCTTTATTTCCAAATCGTATATCTATATGATTCTGCTCAAATTGAGATCTTGACATTATTAGATCAGAATGGTGTTCTTCAGTCATGTTTATGGCGAGGATATGTGTTTCAATAGTTCTTAGTAATAACCGTTGTTGACCAGCTACATTGATTTGGATCGCATCATTCTGTTGGTTATTTGATGCTATGGCGATAAAAATCGTATTTAAAATGAATATTAGGAATAGAAGTACCAATAATTTATTTTTTGTAGCATTTGAAATTGATAAATTCATTTTTGATACACGGCATAACTAAGGTATTCTCTTTTATTTTACTATATTATTTATAGTTTTTGAAGAGGCAATAATGCTTTGACCATAATTGATATCGAAATTTAGAGTTAGGAGAATATGGACAATGATTTTTAACTACATTTTAATATTAAAGACAATTTTAATTATTTGAAGTTAGAAGAGATACTAACAATCATCCATTATTCACATTAATAATCACAATACATTATATTTTAATAAACACACTTGTTTCCCAATAAAATCCTTTCATATAATCCACACGTTCGTATCCTGCATCCTCAATTAATTTTCTGATTTCATCAGTATCGTGGACATATAGTTTGAAACCATTCATGAATAACTTAGTAAAAATTGATAAAATAAATGCGATAATTCTTAAAATCGCTATGTTCCTGGGCATTGAATTAACAATTTGATTTGGATTCCCCTCCAATATTTTAATAGCAATACCCTTTGCATCAGGATGACAGGACATTACATTATGAATTGTAATTGCATCAACATTTGGAATTGTATATTCAAAGATGCTTCCCTGGAAAAAATTAGCTTTTTCTATATCGCCATACTCTTCAAACCTTTTTTTTGCAACTTCAATACCCTCTCCACAAAGTTCAACTCCATAAATTTGCTCTACACCTTTTTTTTGTAATGCGAGCAGAATTCCTCCTGTACCACATCCAACATCTAGTGCACTTTTCGATTGGGTTTCAGTAATTTTTTCAACATGGATTTTTGCAGTCTTAGAAAATTTGTCTACATCAGCGTCTTTTATTCTATTGAGATCATTTTTGTATCCTCTTTTGAAAAAATTATTAATTGATTTTTCTTTAGATTTTCTTTCTTCTACTTTCATGTTATTTAATTATCATACCTACTCAACTATAATGTTTCTTATTTAACTTTAATTAATTGTATTTTTTCGATTTCAAGTAATTTGATGATATTAATGTCAATTAAATATGAAATATAGACATTAGTATAATTTATGATGATCTCCAATTGTTTCTGATATCATTTAATATATTAGATAACAATCAATTCTAATTATTCAACATTCATTACATAAATTATTACAAAAATTAGTAATCCTAATGTTCCAAAGATCCAACCAACTTCTTCTAGCACAAAATAATCCAATACTTCATCGTATGGTCTATTATTAATGGTGAATCCAAAACCTACAGAGTTGATTAAATAATGGATTATCATTGGAGACCAAATACTTTTGGTTTTTACATAAAGACTTCCTAATGCAACTCCTGCAATAAATGAGTAAATAACCTGAATTAGTGTTGGGACCAACGGCGAAATTATCAAATTGAATAGATGAGCAAATGAAAAAACGATACTTGATATTGCTATCGACCTCTTATCAGAATAGAAATCACGCAATCGTTCTAATATTATTCCTCTGAACGCTAATTCCTCGATCATTCCTGAAATTAAAGCCAGTGAAAAATACATTGATATCATTTTAAAATTATATCCAACCTTCTGATCTGGAAGTAGTATGTATGAAACTGACCAATATAAAATCACTATGAAAATCCCTGATCCTGTTACACCAATGACTATATCAGAAAATTTTCCTTTCAATTGCATACGAGATTTATGCGTTGATGAATCTTTAAATGGAGAACCCAATGTATGGGGAAATACTTCAATAAAAATCCATACAGCAATAATTGTCCCAAGTAATCTCCCAAGTATTCGACCATAATATTCACCAAAAAATGGTATTAGGATATTCCAAAATGAATATGCTAATTGTCCGACAACCAGTGAGATTATTATGGTTATGAAAATGAAAATTGGCAATTTATGAGGTATTTGTGGCATTGGTGCCGTGGATAATCCAAACAGATTTATGAATATGTCATTACTTTCTCTATTGAAAGATTCAAACCATAGAATCAAAGATACTGGTTGTCTCAGTAATTTCTGGTAGAGATAATATCCAATCAAGAACGGAAATAACAGAAAATATGCCAATAATCTTCCGATCAAGATGATAATGGAAAAAATCCTCATGAGAATCTGATATTTCGTCAGTTTTTGTGATTGTAATTCAACTTCTTTTAATCCATAAGTTTTGTTTATGAGAAATATTCGAACTTTAACAGTCTGTGAAAACAACTGAAATTTATTCAAACCAATTAATGCCAGTAAATTATGTACAATCACCATAATAAAAAGTAAAAAGTCATAAACGAACAAGAAGACATTCAACAATATAATATTGCCAATAATTGGTATTATTCGCACACATTAACAAGGCTCATTGAATATTTTAATGTTGTTGGTAAAATTTACATTGGTGAGAAATTACCTTTTTTATTTTGTATATTTGTAATAATAATACCATCTTTAATATTGGTTGTAAATATATTTGATTATCATTCTCAATTGTAATAAAATTTGATTCAAATAATATCAAAAATCAAGAGAATGATAAATAAGAACACTTAAGTAACAAACTATTCATTGTATCAATATGAGTAAACCAAATTTCAGAAGAAAAAGTAAATTTCTGTCCCTGGTATTACGTCATAAGCCAGAAGTCATCGGAATTGAAATTGATTCAGAGGGTTGGGCAGATTTAGACGCGATTCTAAAAGGTGTAGATCTCACCTTAACTGAATTAGAAGAATTAATGACAAATGACGACAAGCAAAGATATTCATTTAACCAAGATAAAACCAAAATTCGAGCAAATCAGGGACATTCACTGAAAGTAGAAATTAAATTTGAGGAAAAAACTCCACCAGATATTTTATTCCATGGAACATCATCCAAGTTTGTTGATCTTATCATGAATGAGGGATTGAAATCTATGGAAAGACATCACGTACATCTATCACAGGATCTTGAGACAGCCAAGCAAGTTGGAAGCAGACGAGGAAAATATCAAGTTTTAATAATTGATACTAAACAAATGATGGATGATGGGATGAAATTTTACTTGTCAAAAAATAATGTGTGGTTGACTGAATTTGTTGATCCTAAGTATATTTCAATCTAGCTAGATAAATGAATGGATAATTTTTTATTTGTAGATTATTGGATGAATTATATTCGATTAAAGAATGATAAAATATTTTTTTTTATTCTTATAACAATATTTTCTTAGACGAAAATAGTATAGTTTTTTTTTGATATATCTTTTTTTCAATCATTTTAATAAATACCAATGGAAACTCTAAATTTTTTAATTGGTGATTTTTGAAAAAAATAAATTAATATCACTATTTTGCAAACTAACTTAATCTTTTTTCATTGATATTGTTTAAGATAGTGTAAAAAAAAATTCTAAAATATGCTATTTCTTTTTATCCATTTTTATTAATTTTCCTACCATCATTATGAGCACTAAAACATGGTCCATATTTTTTAAAAAAATATATTTTACAAAATTTATTTATCTATATTATTTTTAGTTGTCATTTTTTATTAGTTTAAAATGTAATATAAATTGAAAGAATATAATTCAGTTCTTTTCTAGCTTTTGATTCAGGAAATGTATTTAATTTTGAAAAATTCTAATATTATTTAAATAATAAACATTGCTTCGAATGTATAATATTTTTCTTCGTTTTATTAAATAATTTTTATTTTTTAAAATATATTTTTTTTAATTCATTGAATTTTTTTTATTTAAGATATTTAAATTTTTATTAGTACATAATTAAATCTATATGTATTTCCGGTAGAATTTATATTTTAATAAGTTGCTTGATTTTTAGTGATAATTATAGATTTATTGTTATATTATATTTTTAATTTATTTTAATAATTCATTATTAATTTATTTATCTAACATTAATTGTTTTTACCTAATATTTTTTTATTCTAATTATTTTTGTTTTATCATATTTAATTTGTTATTAATTAATTTTATCATTGTTTTTTTATACATATTTTTTTTTATTAGTTATTTTTTTATTAATACTAAATATTCCTAATCATATCATTAATGTTACTTATGTCATAATATATACTTGAACATATTCCAGCATTATATGATAAAATGCGCGTGATGCCAACATGCTCAGCATTTGAATGATGCGCACTCGTGTACGTGCTCGCATGTGCGCGCATATGCGTATTCTCATTAGTCATTTTATTGTTTTTTTAGACATATCTTTGTTATTTATACCATTTGTTTAGTTTTTTTGTCTTATTTCTAATTTAATGAATTTCTTAGTTTTAGTTCCCAATTTTTGATAATTCTTTTAGTGTAACATTCCTCTATTTTCATAATTATTCTTTTGATTATTGTTTTATTACTGCTTTTTGCTAATGTATGCATAACATATTATAATATTTACACATTTGATATAGTATTATTAAACTTAGTTTTTGTTTCTCTTGTTTTTGTGTTTAGGACTACCCTTGGTAGGTAGTATTTTTTTATATTTATTAATAGCTTACAGCTATTATTTTTATTTTTCAAATAGTTTATCGTGGTTTTTATCAACCTTTAAAATTTTTCCTTTTCAATATAGTTTCTATTGATGTTATGCTTTACCCGTTCAATTGTACTTTTAAATAATTTATTTAAATTATTTTACGTCTTAATTGTTTTAATTTCCATATATTTTCCATTTTGAATATGTGTTTCTAACCTTTTGTGTCATCTCTATTTAGCAATTATTTGCTTAGTTAACTCTTTCAATATTTTCTTTTTTCCCTTTTCGTATTTTCGATTTCATAATTATCCTTAAAATAATATTATTTCTGATTTTACAACATAATTTTCATAATTTTTACACAAATATGTTAACTAATTAGTTAATACTAATCAAGTTAAATGAAATATTGATTTTGTTACATTTTCCCATAGTATCTATTTTATTTTATGTTAACCGATTTTATTAATTATATTTAAATTTAATATTAATTAATGTTATTTTTTCTATATATCATTTGTTTTTTAGTTATACCTTAGTTTTGTTTTAATGTTTTACTTTTTAGCTATTGTCCTATAATTTATGTCTATTATTTGTTTTATTATAAATTTTGTACTTATATTAGACCATTATAATTTATATTAGATTTTATTTTTATTTTTTAAACCATTATAGTCTATATTAACTATATTATTAATTATTATGATTCAAGATGTTATTTTGCACATAGCAGATACTAAACGAAATAATTAATATATTGAAATTTTTCAATATATATTAACTACAAACCTTATTAAATAAATTCAATAAATCCCATAAAAGATTGTTAATTTAATTTAAATACCCCCTATTCTTAAGAAATCAATAACAATAGACAAAAACCTTTTTCCATCAATTTTTTTTCAATTATTTTTACATAATCTTGGACACAATCCTATGAATCAATATTTATTTACAAGAATGTAATCATGACAACTATTGTTTATATTGTATTCAGATCTATAAGTTTATCATTATAAATTAATTTGATATCGAAATTCACTCCAAATATATCTTGCAATGTTCAATATTTTCTGTCAAATCAAATTTATTGCAAATTATTGGCATTTTTGATTTTCATATATATCTTATTCACGTATTTTAGACATTTATAATTACATACCCATAAATACGCGATTATATTGGATAATTATGGTGATGGATGATTAAGAATCCTGATTTTCCCATAAACACAGACAAAAAAATGAATATGATACCAAGACCAGAGAAAAAACATCTTATGGTTTCGTTAATTATACTTTTTACACTAGCAACTATCCTTCCATCTGCATTTAATGCATTTTCAGAGATTGATCCTGCGATTGAACAAACTCATATAGTTAGTATGTTGGTTGAAGATACCAACTTTACTATCTTTTTTGATATTGAGATTTTTGATGAAGATGAGTTACTCTTAACAATAAGTCAGTCGAATGGCAAAAATGAAATTTTAAATGCAACATTATATTTTGGATCAGTCAAATTAGATTATTTTGAATATAAAACATATGATTTTATAATTGATGAATCAAGTTATTTTAGTACAAGATTTCCCATTGATAAGGACAAAAATAAGCATGCATTTTATTTTGAAGCACATCCAGTTGGCTATACTAATGAAAAATATATTAATTCTGGATATGGTCCTTTAGCTTCAAATGTTTTTGTCAATGCAGTCCTATGGGGATATGGAATTTGGCTGATCTCGATACTATATGTTTTCTTGAAGATGAAGGAGACTTTTGAACAACAACAGTTATTGTTTTCATCAGATAATATAGAAAAAATCCAATCTAGTAAACATTCTAATCTGGTATTTATTTCAGGCAGTGTGTTAATAATTTTTATCTTTACTTTGATGAATTATTATCAAGATTTTTCATTTTTTATTGAATTTTTTGCTGGTTTATCAGCATGGTTTTTCATTCCATTTGGATTGTATCTTTTATTTTATCAAATAATTATAGAGAATAATAACAAAAGAGGTTACTCTCCGGGATATATTTATACTTCAGTTTCTGCGACTTTTGCATATGGGCATTTATTTTTCCTTGAAGCAAATAACTTATCACATACCCATCAAATTTTTAGGAATAATAATTTTTCATCTTTTCTAGCAATTTTGACATTTGTATTAATTATATTTGGTGTTCAATACATTTGGGAAATTTATAATGATTATAAGAGGGAAAAACAATTAAAGAATATAATAAATGGTAATTTGATAATTTTGATATGCTTTACTTTAATTTTCTTTGTTTATTTCTTTATTTTAATAACATTGTATGTTGTTTTTCCATAAAATTTTAGATGGTTTATTACCATATTTGATGGATTCAAAGGATGACCTACGTTAAATATTTGTAATATCAAAAAAATTTGGTGTTTGAAGCTAATTTGATACTATTTTGATGGTAAGTTAATATATGAAGGAAAGATAATAATATTGAGTAGGGTAATTTTGGCAAGCCAATCATATGATTACAGATTGAAGCTCTGTAGAGTTTGTGGAAAACCAGGAAAGTTATTATATGCGATATTTCTTGGAGGAAGGGCTGGAACGAGGGATTATTACTGTTCATTTCAACATGCAGCGAGGGTAGGAGTTCCATTATCTGCATTTATTTTGATTTTCTTAGGATTTTTTATGTTAATTTTTACAATATCTGACGATCCATCATGGAAAGATAACATAATGATACCTTTGATTATGCTTTTTTTTGGAATATTACACACTATAGCCTTGATATTGGGATTATTATCGAGATCAAGTGAGAAAAATCCAAGGAGATGGATTAATAATGGGTGATTCGATGATAAACAGATGTGAAATATGCGAACAACCGGGAACAATCCTATATTCGATATTATTATCTGGAAATTTATTTTCATTGCCCAGTTATTGTTCTTTTAGACATGCTTCTCAGGGTGAAGTCATAACTTCACTTTCTGTTTTGCTTTTGGCAGTTATTTTATTGTTGATTTTTGTAATCAACCCAATTCCTTTTGATTTGAGCGCACCAAAGGATCGTATAATGTTGACATTCATTATTTTTATCATTTTACTTCATGCATTATCATTAATAATTGGAATTTCAACCAGATCCAAAACAGAGACATAAGTATAAATCACCAATATAGCATAATTATGTATTAACAGACACAATTTCACAGGGACATTGATATTTGTTGCTTACAGGGTTAGTTGTTTACTAAGTGTTGGACTCTTTGAATTGAAGTATTTATGATACCAATCAACATATTTTTTTGATTTTGAAAATATTATGGTTTGGTTTTCACTAATTTCAGGTTAAAATAACCTAGAACAATGATTCCAACTGTTGAAATTATATAGATATATTCATTTATCAAATAATAACCTAGAAATAACATCATCACCACAATAATTAGTACCAGATGAGTGATATTTGCCGTTTTGGCATATATTCTTGCATGTTCCGGGCAAAATATATAATTTCCATGAGAGATCCCGATGCGTAAGCCGCTTTTTTGGCTTCTACAAATGAATCCACATCGCAAAGATCTTTATTACACTTCTCGCAGTTATTTTCTGCAGGTCTGTCTGGATGGAAGTAGCAATTAACCATATAGGATCGGTATACTTGGGAAATTAATAAGTATTGGCAATTAGATAATAATTATTTTCAATGTTTTAATTGAGAAATTGCTTAGATATGGTGAATTTTGCACGATCAGTAATTAATGATGAAAAACCCACACTCAATCCCCTCGAATTCGAGTATGAAACAGGATTTTAATAATTTTAGATATTTTATATTTCTAATAATTGTGTTATAGTATGTGATTTAGCAATTTTACCAGATATTGTCTTTGATTCGACAGATGATTTTTGTAATTGAAAATAAATGAAGAATGAAGAACACATAGTTGAGTATACTCCAACTGGTTGAATGTGTCTAAAACATTTTGAAAAATAATTTCGAGTTGAGTATATTTCAACTGGTTGAATGTGTCTAAAACAATTAGAAAATCAGATACAAGTCAAGTATACTCCGACTGGTTGAAAATACTCAAAACAAACAACCAATCAATTATCAGTTGCATTGATTCATTTGTTTATTATTTTGGTTTGTATTCACGCAATTCGAGGAATTGCAATGTAAAATGAGGTCCCTTCGTTGATTTTAGAGGTACAGGTGATTTCACCCCCACAACTGACGACTATATTTCTAACGATTGATAATCCCAGACCAGTTCCGGTTTCTTTTGTTGTAAAGCTGGTTTTGAATAACTGTTTTTGTATTTCTTCACTCATTCCACTCCCATTATCAACGATTCTAAGTAAACTCCATGGTTTTGACTCAAATAGATTTTTTGATTCAAACAGTGCTAATACTGGTTCGGTTAAATCCTCAAGGTAGATATCTACTTTTCCTTGATTTGGTATTGCATCTAAACTATTTCCAATGAGATTTAGGATTATTTGATTGAATAATCCTTTGTCCATCATAACTTGTGGTTGATCTTTTGGATAATGACATGTAAGGGTAATTCGTTTTGGTATGATTTTTTGCATGATGGCACATGAATTTTCAAGTTCTTCTTTTAGATTCACTTGTGTTTTTGATATTTCTTCATTTTTGCTAAGTTTGAGTAATCGAGTGGAGATAGATGAGTAGTTGGATATGATTTTTCTTAGTTCGTTTAGGTTTTGTTTGGTTAATTCAGGATTATTAGAGTTCGATTCGATTAGTTCGACATAGTTAAAGATGACATTTAGTAGGTTATTAATTTCGTGAGATATTTCTCCTGCAAATTGTCCAAGTGTTTCTCGTTTTTGTTTGGTATATAGTTGTTGAGTAAGTTCCAGGTTTTTATATTCTATTTCTTTTCTTTCACTTAGGTCGTTTACGATCATGTAGACATATGGCTTATTAAATTCAATGATATTGATTAAATTGATATGTACTGGAACAGTTGTATCTGCTTTTGTGATGAGGATTGTATCGAATCCATATGATTGTTGGGAGACCAATGTTTTCTTGATGATATCTTGTATTTTTGATGGATTGTCTTTGCAGATATTGAATACAGATATTTGATCGAATTCCTCATCGGAGTAATCAAGGAGTTTTGCAATTTTTGTGTTGTAGTTGACAATGCTGCCATCGCCATCACATACAATTATTCCATCATTTGTTACGTTGAATAAGTTACGATATTTAGCTTCATCTTCAATGGATATTTGATATGCTTTTTCCAGTTCTTTATTTTTTGCTCGAAGAATTTGATTTCTTTTGTAATTAATAATCACAAAGAGGAATACTATTGAGTTTGCGAGAATGTGGATGAAATATATTATTTGGAATCGATGTGTAGAGAAGTGCATGAATGTTATTATAAATTCATCTTGTAATTCCAATATATGTGAGATTTTGTGTAGTATATTTTCAGGAACATTTGTAATTGGGAGTGCAATATTTTCTAGTTCGATGATATCTATTTTTATTGAATCCCAGGTCTCAGTAATTTGTTCCCAGATGACTATGCATTCATCAATTTTGAGTTCTCGTATATTTTTTTCTTTACTACCATAATAAGTGATATTATGATTGACTTCGAAGTTTATGCGATTTTGTGTAAGTTGAGTTTGGTATTTTTGATCTTGCTCTTGAATGATATTGAAAATACTGTTTTCAATTTGGTGAATATCTGTATTTACTTGGTTGAAATGTGTTTGTTCTATGTTTAATTGATTTTGGTTTAAATAAATAATAGATATAAAGATTAAATTTAATATGATTACTATGATTAACCACTGATTGTGTTTTATGTTGTTTATTTTTTTACTCATAGCTTTATTCCCCCTGTATTTTAGTCCATTTAGCCGTATAATTCGTTGTTTTTTTTATAGTATTTATTTTTTACACACAGTTACAATTTTTTATCAATTAATTGTGCGATTCTTCGTCATAACGGTCTAGGCACAATTTTTCCATACAAATATGTAATAGATCATAATTGTTGTATTGTGAAATGCGATATAATGAGGAAGTGGTGTGATTTGGGTTGTTATTTGTCATTTATGTTATTTTTTTTCAAATGAGTAGTGTAATCAAATTCCATTTATGAAAGAAAATATTGAAATACGCATATAATTGTGTTGATTTAATGAGTTGTAAATTCCATGAAGATATTCAGAGTACGGCGAATTGTATTCGTTGTTTCATAATGATTTGTGTTTTGGATTACAAGGAGGATGGAAAGGTGGGGATTTGTGATGATTGTTTTACTCCTTTTAGACTATTTTCATTTGGAAAAAGGGAAGTAGTAATTGGAGTATCTATCTTTGGATTATTATTGATGACAATTTCTGCAAGTGAAAGTTTTTTGTTTATATTTTTAGGATTTATATTTATGATTCCCATCCTCTTCATCTTCCTATATAGAAAGTATTTAAGATAAGTAGTCAATGAATTTCCATTTGTGATTGAAAATGTTGATATATGCATAATATCTTATTGATTTGATGAGTTGTAAGTTTCATTCAGGTAATATGAGTACATCTAATTGTATTCAGTGTTTTGCTTTGATTTGCGAATTGGATTACAAAGAAGAGGGGACGGTAGGGATTTGTGATGATTGTTATATGAAATCTTCTTCAATTGGAATATTGAAAATAATTGGATTGGTGTTGTTAATATTGGCAGTGTTTGGATCATTAGTTCTAGGAGTCACTCCTTTTTCTTCTATATTTCTTATCATAATAATTTTTATATTATTTGGGATTTTTCGATTTGTTAAGTCGTTGTTTTCCTAAATTTAATTGATTATTTTTTGATTGTATTAAGTTAATTTGCAGGTGTTGAATTTCACTTGGTAATAGTTTTGAAATTAAATTGGATATTTTTAAATGTAGTTTAGTTTTTTAAAATGTGGTTTAAACCTTTAAATATTGTTTTTTACAGTTTTAGTGAGTTTGATTTTCTTCTTATGGATATGGTAATTATTGATAATGCTATGAATACAGGAATAAATGAGAAATTCAGGTCAAAGCCATTACCACTGCTGCTGTTATTATTGTTACTGCTGCTGTTATTATTGTTACTGCTGCTGCTGTTGCTACCACTATTATCTACAGGTCTAAGGTCTGCAACGAAGTTTTGTTCTACTTCTATCATTACATCGAGTACTTTTTCGTTGTTTCTTGTGTGTTCCATGCTTATTGAGAACATTTGATATTCATATATTCCGATATTGTAGTTTATGATTGCAGAGAAATTGCCAGAAGTTCTTAGGTTGTATACAATGTCATTGTAGGTTCCATTGATGTTTATTACGATTTTTGTGTTGATTTCATATATTTTATTGGTTGTATCCAGTGAATTGTGTGCATAAACATAGCTTGATTCTGTTTGATTGTAAACAGATTTATTTACCAATTCAGTCGTTTCTACTTCAACGGGTGTTTCTAACGATGTATCATAGTTATCGATATATAGTTCTTCTCGTGTATCAGCGAATAACTCTAGTTCTTTGTATATATCCATTGCTTCATTGGGATCTCCGGTGAAGTACATCAGATCTTCGGTATCATTTGGATTGTAGAATGCAGGTACCAATGCGGCGATAAATATAATTAAGAACATGGTTTCGTTAAATTGAAAGTTACTTTGAGATCCGGTGGTTAGATCTTGTCCATCTTTGGATATGGTATAATTGAGGTATTGATTATCGGGATGATTGTTGATATTATCAACTCTGGCATCGAATTCAGTGTTAAATGGCAGATAAGTAGGTTCTATGCTAACAAAGTTATGAGTTTGATTTTGGAAACTCATGCTTGCTGATGCAGTAAATCTAAATGCATCGCCAACTTGAACTCCTAGTATTGGATTAGCGTTAATTGGATTTAGATTTAATAGTAGAGATGCTACTATAATCAATGAAATAATTTTAGCCTTAGGCATAGTAATACATGTTCTCTTTGTTTATATAAATATTTAGAATCATTGTTATTATTCCTTAATTGTTTATATTTTTAGTTTAGATAAGGTATATAAATTGATTTTTTCTTGATAAATAGGTGTTATTTCAGCAAAATTACATGTTTTTGGTTTTGAGGGTATAGATTTTTTTTGTATGGTTTAGATTTTTTTTGTTTTTCTTATATTTTTGTGTGATGAAATGTTGTTGGTGACTCCAAATGAGTATGTATTGAGATTATGTTGGGTTGAGTTTATTATAATTGGATAATTTTAGTATTATATTGGCTGTAATTGAAATTAATGGTGATTATATTTTTTTTACCACTGAAAATTGGTTATTTTGCATAATTTAGCATCTCTAGGCTAACAAATGTTAAATATGATTTGTATGATAGACGCATATGTCTTTCAGAGTTGAGCTGCTTGAAATTTCGGACTTGATGAGGGATACCAAGTATGATGAAGCCATGGGTCGTATTGAATCGATATTGGAGGCAATACAGAAGCAGGCAATAAAAAATCGCAATCGATTAGATGCAAGGGCGACGTATGAACAGGGTAAATTGCTCAATTTTAAGGGAGAAATACTGGTGAAAACGGGTTCTCTTGAGGAGGCTGAGCAGATATTAACCAAATCAGCGTCTCTGATTGGTTCTGATGATGATTTAATCATGATGAAGGCTGAAAATGATATTATCTTAAGTCAATTGGAAGCAAAGAGAGAGCATCCGGATAAGGCAATTGAGTTTCTAAGGTCGGCAAGTAATAAATTTGCCAGTGTTAATCGTCCGGAGTTGTGTTTGGATATATTGAATGATATTTATCATGGTTATGCTTGGAGTATGTCGATAATTGAACGAATTCAGTTGTTTCATGAGATGCAGAACTACTGTCATAAGAAATCGAATATGAATCATGGTTTTTTCCATGCTAAGTATTTGGAGGGACAAATCTACAGTACAATTGGTGATGGAAAGGCACATAAGACGTTACAAGAGACGTATGATGGATTTAAGAAGATGAAATCTATCAAGGATTTGGCGTTGGTGGTTTTAGAGCAGTTAAGAGTTGATCTACAAAAGTTGGATTTACAATCGATGGAAAAGAGATTGTCGGAGGCACATGAATTAACCGATGATACGCATGTTGAGCAAGAGAATTACATTACGTTGATTTATGAGAGTTTCCTGTTGTATTTATTGGGTAAGACGGCTGATGGAGATAAGTTAGCAGTGGAGGGGTATCAATTTGTGGAGCAACCGGATGATGTGATGGCTTATATTTGGTTTAATCATGCTGAAGTTATATTATTAAGTCAGAATGATGCTCAAAGATTGGATAATGGCTTGAATTATGCAAAATCTGCATATGAGATGTTTCAACGGGATAATAACAATGATATGAGGTTGGTATGTTTAGTAATTATTAGTTTGTTTAATGTGTTATTGAAGAATCCTACAGATGCCAAGAATAATATGTTATTACAGAAGAGGATCAAGGTATCTGATGCAGAGGTTGTGACAAGTAGATTTGCAGCGATGGTGGATGAGATTTCTACTGGATTTGGTGGGTTTAAGGAGAGGATGATTAGTTTGAAACCAAGGTATTCCAAGGATAAATCATTCTTTGCGGTTATTTTACACTACATGGGTATTATGATGACTTTGGATGATAGGAAATTGGGATTGGAATTTATTGAGGAGAGTGCTTCTTTAATGAGTAAATTGGGTGAAAAATACCTACACATTGCGGAAATAATGCGTGCTAGAAGTACAATGGTATAATGTTTTATTTGTTAGTTGATTATTTTTGTTGTATTAAATGACAGATCAAATTATTTAGTAAAAACAAGAATAATATTCCCTCCTGTAGATGTAAGTTTAAGAATAATCGTATTGAAGCATTGTTATGCAATTTCAGAAGTTATTTGCAAATGCGATGACACGTATTTTGACAATCATGCCCGTAGCTTTGTTTTATGCGGTATTTACGGGGTATTTCCTCAAAGGACAGGTATTCGTGTTGACAATTGCAGTTATTTGGCAAGTTGTTGGTTTATTTGCATATAGATCGTATTTTAATAAGAAATATACCCTTAGTGTTTTGTATAGTGGATCTTTGGCCTTGTTAATCATAATTTGTTTGTCAATTCTGCGAGTAAATGGGTATGAAGATTTGGGAGTATTGATTATTTTATTTTTGCTTTGTTTATTTTTATATTCGGGTTATGTGTACAAACATGGTAAGTTGTTGGATACGTATGATGGTTTTGAACGCAATCAAATTACAACGGTATTGGGTTATTTTGTTTTATTTTATTATTCCTTTAGTTGGACGTTTAAGTTGTGTATTGTGGTAGCCTATGCATTTGGTATTGGAGATATTATCAATTGTGTTGCATGTGAGTTTTATGAGATTTAAGTAGTTTAGTTGCTTTTTTTTTACATAGATGTAAGTGCATGAATAAGTTTTTCCAGAGTAGAGGTTTCAAATACCTCTATATTTCGATTCTCTACGTATTTAACTATTGAATCTCCTGTATTCCATTCACGTTTTTGTTCTGGGTTGAGAACGATCATTCTTTTTACTTTTTTTCTGATTTCACCCATAAGTACGGCACTTTTTGGGGTATCTTGGTTCCATGGACCCAGCCAATCGCGTAGATCACCAAGAATGATGATAGATGTGTTGTTTGAGTAATGATTATTATTGAATTTATTGAAATCTCTAAAGGCTCGGTAGTAATCAGAGTTTTCTGTTCCTTCTATTTGTTGGTTCCATTTTTTCAGGATTGCTTGGATTCCTTCTTTAGATGATTTAGATCTTTTCATCTCGGTGGTTACATCGATGCAGGTGCCCACGAATTCGTAGTATTTTATGTCGCCAAATACTTCTCTGGAGTTCCAGATGATGGATAGGAATAATTTAGTTGCTTGGATGGTGGATGAGCTAACATCAGTGATGATAATAAGTTTTGGTCTTTCTAATCTTCGTTTTTGTCGTTTTAGGTTGAATAGAATACCTCCGTTTTGAATATTTGCTCGAATGGTTTTTCGTAGGTTGATTTTATTCTTTCCTTTGTTTAATTTCCGTTTATATCGCGTTGCCAGTCGTTTTCCCAGTAGTTGTAATGCGTGTTGGAGTTGTGGGGTTTCGCGTAGTTGATATATGGGTAATTCGTCGATTTTAGTCGCAGATAGTGGATTTCTACCATAATTTGGTGGATTTTCCAATCGTTCGGTGATGATTGTGTCTAATTCTTGGTTTAGACGATTGATGAGATGTGAATTATCACTGGTAATTGCGAAATCGAGCATTTCTTTTACTTCATTTAATGCCTGTTGTCGGATATCATTAAATTCAGAGAGATCAAAGGTATCTGATAGCATGTATCGAAGTAGAATAGCTGCTGCTTGACGGGTGTTTCCTTGAATTAGCATTTTTGCGCTATTTTTAAATTTGGAATCGAATTTCATTAGTGATATAGATGGATCAGACGACCCTGTTTCTCCAAAACCTGTGATACTAACATTTGGACAGAATTCGACATCTAGTTGTTCGATGTTGATGAAATTATTTGGGATGAGAGCTGGTTTGTTGAATTTTATCAATTCTGGTTGGATGTATAGGTTATTCCAGAGCAGATCAAATAGGATTTGTTCTTGTAGATTTTGACAAAGGGTCATACGTAGTCCGAGTTTGAGTTCCAATGGATTTTCCGCGATTTGTAGGAGTTTGTATGCTTGGATTTTTTCCGCAGTAGCAATTGTAAAACCTAATTCTTGTAAGTTTGTCAAGAATTTGTTAATTGATTTCATGTTATCGACTCCATTGTCATGTGATTTCTTGTACATTGGATATAATTTGTACATTGGACATAACTTGTATATTGTGTAAATTTTGGTTTAATCGGGGTTTGTATTGATTGGGAACTCATGAGAACACCCTGGATTAACTGGATTTACTGAGTTGTAATTTCAATGCATCGATATCAGCGTTATTTTTAACCAGTAGACCTAGTATTTCGTTGATTCTATCTTTTTCGATTACATCTTTGCCTAGTATGAGTAGTGATTGGGCAAGTTCTATAGTTTCGGATATTGATGGAGGTTGGCTGATATTGTTATTTTTACGTATATTTCTAACAAGATTGACAATTTTATGATAGATTTCTTCTTCGAGATTGGGTACATGTATTTTTACGATTTCCAGTTCTCTTTCTGCGGATGGATAATCAAGAGCAAGGAATAATGATCTTCGTCTAAGTGCACCGGATAATTCTCGGGTGGCATTGGATGTTAGAATGACAATTGGTTGTGAATTTGCGTGTATGGTCCCTAGTTCGGGAATGGTAACTTGATTTTCGCCTAGTGCTTCAAGGAGGAATGCCTCAAATTCTTCATCTGCTCGGTCTATTTCATCGAGTAGCAGTACAACTGATTGTTTTGCCTGTAGTACTTGGAGGAGTGGACGTGGGATGAAGAATTCAGTGGTAAATATATTGGATTCTGATTTTCCTTTGTTTAATTCAATCTGTAGGAGTTGTTTTTGGTAATTAAATTCTCCAATTACTTGTTCGGCAGTAATTCCCTCATAGCATTGAATTCTATAAAGTTGAGTGTTTAATACATTGGCTAGAGCTTTTGCGAGAGATGTTTTACCCGTTCCAGGAGGACCTTCTATGAGTATTGGTTTACCTAGTTTGATAGCCAATTGAGATAGGGTTAGTATTTCTGAATTGGGTAGATATGATGCGTTTTTGAAGCTTTCCTCTAGATTTTCCATATACATGTTACTTATTTTTAGTTTTTAAGAGATGAGAAATTGGATAGATCATCTGAGGAAGATTTTCAGTATTTTTGGGTATGTTTGTAGTTTTGTGGATGAGTTTGGGATTTGGTAGTTTAAAATTTGATTATGATTATTCGTTATTTTCTTTGCGTAATAGGATGAAAATCATGAGTTCAAAGAGTTTTATTACATAGGGGAATATAGCCGATGGAAATGAATACAGCATGGAGATATCAAATATTGCCCACCAAATGAAATAAGAGGCGATGGTGGCTAGTGCTAGATATCCCAGTAATTGTTTGATAATTTCTTGTTTATCTGGGAGAATTGAGTTAACTAGATATGCAACGAGTAATCCAAGAAAGCCAATTCCATTGAGAATAAACAGAACACCAAATAGCGTATCTTCGCTAATTCTTACCAATCCTACAGCTAGATGGAAGAAACCAGTGAGAAAGGTAAAAATACTGATTAGTAATTTATTGGTTTGCATATGATGTTATTCGTGGGATTGTTATTTAGTGTAGTGTCTATGGATGTTTATTTTGATTAGTTGGATTATTGGAATTGGCAATAATTGTTATGTGATATTTAGAACTGTAATTCAATACTGATTGGACAGTGATCCGATCCCATTACATCTGGGTGAATATTTGCAGAACGGAGGTTGGGTAATAAATCATTAGAAATAATGAAATAATCGATTCTCCAACCGATGTTTCGTTCTCTTGGAGTTTTTCCATCCACCTTTTGTGCTCTGACTGCCCACCAAGTATATAATTCGGGAGTATCAGGGTTGAAATGACGTAGAGTATCGGTATATCCGGATTTGAGAAATTTTGTTAACCATTCACGTTCGATTGGTAGAAAACCGGAGTTTTTCGCGTTAGATTTGGGATTTGATAGATCGATTTCACTATGAGCTGTGTTTACATCACCACATATGACTATTTTCTCTCCTTTTTGTTGTAATTGTTTACAAAAATTGCTGAAGTGATCGTAGAATCGCATTTTGTAATCTAACCGTTCTGAACTTTGTTTTCCATTGGGAAAATAGACATTGAGAAGGGTAAATTCATTGAATTTTGCAATTATCACCCTTCCTTCATTATCAAATTCATCTTTACCAATGGAGATGGATGTTTCCTTAGGTTGTAGTGGTTTTTTGTAGTAATTAGCAACTCCGGAATATCCACTTTTCGTTGCATGAGCCCATGTGGTATAATGATTTTCAGGATACTTTAGTTCTGTTGTTAGTTTATCAGCAGATATCTTTGTTTCTTGTAAACAGAGGATGTTGAAATCATGTGAGTCTGTGAATTGTTGGAATTGGTTTGTTTTCAAGGTTGCTCGTATTCCATTTACATTCCATGAGAATAATTTATATGTAGTCATTGGTTGAACAACAGTACTGAGACATATATTTTTAGTGGTAGTGAGTAGTATCTTTGTGTAACTTCTGCGAGTGATTATCCGTTAAACACCTACACTATGGATATCCGTTCAACAGCTAAACTATAGATATCCGTTCAACAGCTAAACTATAGATACCCGTTCAACACCTACACCATAGATATCCATTCAACAGCTAAACTATGGATATCCGTTCAACAGCTAAACTATAGATATCCGTTCAACAGCTAAACTATAGATATCCGTTCAACAGCTAAACTATAGATATCCGTTCAACACCTACACCATAGATATCCGTTCAACACCTACACCATAGATATCCATTCAACAGCTAAACTATGGATATTCGTTCAACAGTTAGTTCAATATGAGTGTTGAACAGACTTCATATTCCTGCTGATTAATTAGGAATAATCCCTTGAAATTCCATGCTTTTATCAATTATTTTAGATAGTTTTATCTTGAGTTTGAATTATGACTGTTGAACATGAACATCCACCAGAATTTGAGGAACATATGTCGTATAGAAATTATATGAGGGATTTGATTTTGGGTGGAAATGATGGATTGGTATCTATTTTTGCTCTAGTTTTAGGTGTAGCTGGTGGTGGTTTATTACCCAGGGTTATTTTCTTAGCTGGTGCTGCAGGAGCGATTGCTGGAGCAATTTCTATGGCAATTGGAGAATATCTGTCAACAAAAAGCCAAGAACAGGTATATGATGCTGAAATGGAGATGGAGAGACGACATATTGAACACCATTTGGACCATGAGAAAGAGGAATTGTATGAATTCTACAGGGCAAAGGGATTTCAGGGAGCAATTCTTGATGAGATAGTGGAGACGATTGCATCAGATCCTGAGATTTTGTTAAAAGAGATGATGATGGCTGAATTTGGTGTTTTAGAGGATCAAAGACGCTCTCCATTGATGGCTACAATTATTGTTGGAATAGCATTTGCGATTGGGTCACTTCCCCCGATTCTTCCATTTTTATTCGCAACTTCAACTTTTCAGGGAGTAATGTTTTCTTCTATATTTTCTATTACTGGTTTATTTATTGTAGGAGGATTTAAAGCCCGAATTACACGTACTAGTATTCTCAAAGATGGCATGGAGAATTTGACCTTAGGTACATTAGGAGCAATAATCACCTACATTATAGGATTCTTCATTGGGATAAATATCTAATAGTGTGGTTTCAATCAAGTATTAATAATATTCATTTTGTAAGCAATTTTATTATAACTTTTACATAATTAAATAAAGGAATTAGATATACCTGATTCATGCGGTGTAATGTCTGTTATCAACCAATTCTTATCGTCAGAGATAAGATATTGTGTCCTGAATGTCAAAATACCTTTCATCGAGATCATTTGGCAGCTTGGTTATTAAACGTTGATTATTGCCCCACATGTAGAGAAATGCTGTCTCCTCAATTTTTGAAGGAACTTCGTCCAACCTCAGAGGCAGAGAGAAGAAGATTACAGGAGATCTTGTGGACTCTAGACAATTTAACCAATACCATGGCGAATTATGAGAGGAGTAGAAATATGTTCAAGAAAAATAAATACAAAGAGCCGTTATTCCCGGATGGTATTCCTTTAGGAATTGTGTTTTTATTTTTTATCGCAATATCCTTTATTGTAGTAGTAATTCTTTTGATAACGACGTTATTTTGAGATTGTATAGATCAGATTTATTAGAGTAAAACCGTAGATAATAGGATTTTAGTAGATATAGACGTAGGTTAAGCCAATATTGATTGTTGAATATAGTGCCGACTAGTCTAATTACTATTGATGAAAATGCCTAATGAAGGCGATTTACGGGGATTTGATGAAGGTGGTTATAGAATCATTTAGGTGGAGGCATTTGAATGTCCTATAGTTTGTAGACGTCATTTCGGATTTAATTGTAATTTGATTTATAGATTAGTCATTGTTTTTTAGGTTGAGTACATAAAGTCGAATAAATTTATCATGCATTGAAAGATTGGATGGGTAGTATATTAGAATGTATACATTGTGTTTGCTAGATCATCTTTATTTTGTATACTTTGTACCCATTCTATCAATACAACAAACACCAACATACCCCCACTAACAACCCCACCAACACACATCACACACATTGTATGCTTTCTATCAATATAACAAACATCACCCCAATTGCACAAATAAATAACCCACCAACCAGTACACTTACCCCAACAAAAATAGAAATTATTTCTCAATAAAGTATAGAAATCAAATTTGTATTATCATAAAAAACGATTCCTATGTCTTAGAGATAGACAGAAATACGTCATAGAACCTTATCTATCAGTTGATGATGTCTTAGCAATTTAGCTACTTGAAGCAATATTGACACAGTATCGTTGATATCCAATTCATCCTCACCCACCAATATAATTAATTTCTGGATAGTTTTAGTAATGTCATCAGATACGCCTGGAAGTTCACCAATCATAGTCA
>JAOUKW010000489.1 GCA_029882335.1 Candidatus Heimdallarchaeota archaeon
AGAGGATGGAAAACAGCTGTGGTTGAGTTGAATACAGATGAACATTTTGGAGGAACTTGTATTTGTAGTGGTTGTATTCCCACTAAATCTTTGCTTGTAAAATCCCAAGAAACAGATGATTTAAGAGAGATCTATGCGTTTAAGGATAATGTCGTCGAAAAGATAAGGAAGGGTACACTAAAACATGTTACAGACAGAATAGGAGCTACTGTAATTAATGGACTGGGTAGGTTAGTTGATGATCATACTATCGATGTAAATGGGGTGAAATACACTTCAGATATTATTGTATTGGCAACTGGTAGTGAACCAATAATTCCACCTATATCTAATATTGAAAATGTGAAATATCAAACGAGTGCTGATTTATTAAAGATAGATGAATTACCCCAAACATTGTTAATCATTGGAGGTGGTAGGATTGGTATTGAATTTGCATTGATTTTTCACAATATGGGTAGTAATGTTGTTATCTTCGAGGGAACTGATTATTTATTACCTGGAGAGGATAAGGAGATTAGCGATGATATCAAATCTGATTTAATAAGTAAAGGAATAACAATATTTACAGGTAAGTTTGTAGATTCTGTTAGTGAATCAATCATAGATGGCAAAACAAAATTTCAGGTTAATTTGGATAGTGGTCCTAATAAAGGTGAATATACTGGAGATGCATTGTTAGTTGCTACTGGTAGAAAGGCGAGGGTAAACCAATTAAACTTAGATGAAGTAGGTATATTATATAATCATCAAGGGATAGAGGTGAATGGTTTTCTACAAACCTCTATTCCCAATATATTTGCAATTGGCGATGTAATTGGAAATCCAATGTTTACAAATTGGGCATCATATCAATCAAAAATAGTATTGGAAAATCTAGCCAAATCTAGAAATGCAAGTGATCAATGGGAAGTATTACCTCAAAAAATTATTCCTAGGATAAGTTTCTCAATACCCGAGTTTGCAGCCATTGGATTAACTGAGGAAGAGGCTATTGCAAAATTTGGTGATGATGTAGTGGTGCATAAATTCTATAATCGCTGGTTAGGTAAATCTATTATCAATGAATCAACCAATGGTTACTTGAAAGGAATTGGAATCAAAGGTAGTGACGAAATTATTGGCTTACATATCTGGGGAGACAAAGCAGGTGACCTTATTCAACTTGGTGTACTTGCGATGGAAAATGATTTAGGCTGGTCAAGACTTGCTGATTTAGTTTATGGTCATCCGGTGTTGATAGAAGCAATATACTCCCTATCTGTAGGAATGCTCAACCAAACGAAATTATCAAAATAACAGTAATATTCCTAGAAAAATCTAATTTAGTACTAATCAATTCCTATAACATTTCAAGATGAATTAAACCCAATTTCCTTGACTTTTAGAAATCTACTAGACGTACTTTCCGTACATATGATGTCTCTTCTCTTAATGCAATTGACAACATAGTACATGCCAACAAGAAGGCAAATTTACACATTATACTAGTCACGGTGCGTAAAAAAAACAAATCTATTGTAACCAATATTATCATTGGTAACAGAAATAATATGTAACCTAAAAGCATCATTTTTACGTATATATGATCTATATTTGGTGATTTTCTAAGTATAGCAAATGATAATAGAAAAATCGAATAGAGTATAACACCAAAATAAAATATTGAATATCGATAATTTGGATATTGTGTATATACCGCATATACCGGATTACAACTTATAACTGTCAATGTGTTTGGTATGAACGCGAAATAAATCGCGAAACTCATCCCTGCAATATAACTCAAATAATAATCCGGGATTTTTCTTTTAATTAATTTTGCAGAAAAATGATGTCCTACTGGTGGTAGAAAGGAAATGGCTACAAATCCAAGTTTTACAATTATATCACCATAACTAGTATTACAAATTAAAAATTCCGATAATTGATAGCTTAATAATAGAAAAACCAGCACCAGCAGATATGAAAGGTACTTATGATTTTTTGCTTTTCTTTTAATTGTCAGTAATATTATCACTTCTAATATGAATAGTACCAATGAAAGTATTCCATTCATCAATGCAATCACCAATTAATCGAGTATTTATAATTATTTAATCAATGGTGGAAAATTGTATTGACCACTTTTCATAAAAAATACCAATGATTTATGTTGAATAAATTCATCATTATTCAATTATCAGATTGTAAAAAACAAAATTTGTATTTTAATGGGATATTATTGATTAATAATTTTCTAATGTCATCTTGCAATTAATAATTATGAAATCATTTATCTAAATCACTATTATTAAAATAAAAGTTTATCTAGTTATAAGCATTTACTATGGTTATGTCTCCAAAACATAGCAAAAAAATCGCAAAAGGTGGTACTTTAAGTGTTGGTAAGGAAAAGGAAGAGATAGATAAACGTAGAGAATCCAAAAGGATACGTAGAGCATCCTTATCAAATCGTGAAATCAAGAAACAACATGTGAAAACAAATGAATTATTTGTGATTAAACAAATTACTGATGATGAGAATTCAGAATTGATTATCAAATTATTGTCATCTCATGGAATAAAGTTGGATTTCTACAAACCTGCATATCTAAAAAGAAAATTAAAAGGCAGAATGATTCGATTAAAATTAAAAAGCTTTATGGAATATTTTGATTATATTCAAAAGAATCAAGGTGAGATAGAGCTATTAAAGAAAAAACTAAGTATAAATGTCACGCGTTTCTTTAGAAACCGAGATACATTTGACTTTGTAGAGCAGAATATATTACCACGGATGATTTCAAATAATAATGAACGGGAATTAACAATTTGGTCAAGTGCATGTGCAGTAGGTGCTGAGCCATAT
>JAOUKW010000490.1 GCA_029882335.1 Candidatus Heimdallarchaeota archaeon
AATTTGGTTGCTTTATTATTTATTTAATTATATAGCTAAAGAACCTTACAGTTCTATGTCTGATTACTCAATACTATCATTTGGATTTGAATTAGAAGTTATACAAAATTGGCCTCTTGGTTATTTCATGATGTACTTCATGATATTTATTTTGGCTTTTCGCCCATTGATTATTTATCAGGGAAGGAAAGGCCTTTCAATCAATTATAAGGAGGACATAATTACTTTTACTAAAACTCGATTTCGATCAGATAGGAGTATTAAAATTTCAGATATTAGAAAGATCGTTTATCATTACAAGTCTGATTCTAGTGATAGTTACTCTAGTTACTACTTGATTTTTTCAGATGAATCTAAATTAAGTGTTGGAGGTGCTTTTTTTTATGATTTTTTTAATCCTATGAGTAAATCTAACGTTAAACAACAAATGATTAATTTTGCCAAAACATTGGATATACCAATTGAGTATCAATTTAGCGTTCCATATAACAAATAATATGAAAAACTGAAACTATACGAGGTGGGTAGCACAAAATATTCAAGGTTGATATTATTTGTAAATAAAAGATTATAAATTAAAATATTTATATATCGAATTATTAATCTATTCCGTCTAATATATCCTTATTAACTAATATCAAGATATTCTAATTATGAAAAAGTATTTTACAATAATCTATTCAAAAGGACCAAATTGGAAGGAAGGAGAAGGTTGGCAAAATCAGAGTCTGATGGATCATGGTCAGTATATGAGTGTGTTATTCAATGAAGGTAAATTAATTCTTGGAGGACCATTTGATGATAATACAGGTGGACAAAGTGTATTGAATGTTGATACCTTAGAGGAGGCTCAAGAAATACTGGATAAAGATCCTGGTGTGTTAAGTGGTGTATTCAATGGAACAATTCATCCTTGGTTTATTGCATTTGGTAAGACTGAAAATTAATTATATAATTTTGAGTACTTCATCAAAGTCAAGTTAATTACGACTATACTTTACTGGATAATGACTTTAAGTTAATGTAAAAAAACCTTATTGGATAAAGCTAATTGCGAACGAATGTGTTATCTATTCTAAATAAGTAAATTTGTCATCAAAGATTTCAAAAGTAAATAAATTATTTAATAATGAGTAATATTAAAGGTTATGGAACATATATTGGTTCGAGAAAAAGGAGAATTGGATTTAAAACAAATGCTGTCCATTCCGTATCTGCTATCACCGCGATTAAACCCTGCTAAAACCGAGCTTGCATACGTAACCAATATGGAAGGAAAATTCGATTTATATATTATGGATTTAGCTTCTGGAGAGTCTAAACAAATAACCACGGGTGATTTTTCACAGAATGCATTGACTAATTATAGTTGGTTAGATAATGCCAATATTATTTTTAGTAAGGATATTGGGGGAAGCGAACAAAATAACTTATTTTTACTTGATGTAAAATCAAAGATTATTGACCAATTAACAAATACTCCTAATAGCCCTGAGTATGTTGTTGATACTAAAAAAGATGGGAAGTCTGCACTATTTATTAGTACTAGACATGGGCAGATGAATATCTATCAATTGAATGTAAAAACAAAGGAAATTACTCAGTTAACAATTCATGAGAGGCCAATCGGATATAGTTTGATCTCTTATTCTCCAGATGGCAATATTATTGCGTATTGTGCAAATGAAGAAGATGATAGGAATAATCAAGATATTTACACTTATGATCTGAATACAAGAGAAGTAAACCGTATATTGCAAATATCATCCAAAAGTCGAGAGACATTTGCGTTATGGAACGATAATTCCAGCAAATTTGCCTTTATAACTGATGTAAATGGATCGAATCAATGTGGGATATATAATATTGCTACTGGTAAATATGATTTATATGGAAATGCCGATTTAGAAGAGGTTCCCAAGGCTTTTGTTGAAGGAGGTAGAAAGTTACTCTGTTTGCGTAATGAGAATGGTACCACCAAACCAATTTATTATGATATTACAACTAAAGAATGTGGTATTTATGATTTTCCAGAGGGATATACTATCCTAATTTATCCTGGAAGTCCTGCATTTGAGAAGCTATCAGATAACGAAGTTATTTTCGAATATCTTACGACTTCTAAAAATCAATTTTTCTGTAAGTTAAATACTGAAACAGGTAAAAATACTATATTACTGGAGTTAAATATACCTGGAATCGACTCATCTTTATTTTCATCAGCACAACATGTTTGGTATGATAGCTCTGACGGAATAAAAGTACCTGCAATATTGTATAAACCTAGAGATTTTGATCCTTCAAAAAGCTATCCTGGTATGATTATTCCTCACGGAGGACCCACAGCACAAACCTCAATGGGATTTGTTGCAATTCGCCAAATATGGACGGATAGGAATTACGTGGTCCTCTATCCCAATTTTAGAGGTTCCACTGGATATGGTAGAAAATGGTTGGATGGTAATATCAAAGATATTGGAGGTATGGATTTTGAGGATTGGAGTGCAGGTGTAAATTATTTAGTTGAAAATTGTAGTGTAGATCCAAGGCGAATTGGAATTTATGGTATCAGCTATGGAGGTTACGCCACGATGTTGAGTGTAACCAAGAAACCCAATTTATGGAAAGCTGCTTGTGCTTGGGTTGGTATATCTCACTGGATGAATTTGTATGATAAATCGATGCCTCACTTCAAAGAATATATAATACAACTTTTCGGTGATCCTACTAAAGAGGAAACTCAAAAATTAATTGAAGATAGATCTCCTCTTAATTATATTTCAAAAGATACGAGCCCCATTCTGATTTTACATGGGATTAATGATCCCCGATGTCCGATT
>JAOUKW010000003.1 GCA_029882335.1 Candidatus Heimdallarchaeota archaeon
ACCTGTACTTAATGGAGCTGTTATGGTACTTAATATAGATCTATTTGAACTACCATCCCAATTATACTGTGCAATGGAAATGCCACTTTCATCATAAATAGTTAAATCAATGCTAGAACCAGCAGTTATATTTGCACCATCATTTGGAGTTATTGACTCTATTGTAGGAGCAGTATTATCAACGATATATCGATATGATTCGTTAATCCAAAAACCACCGACATCTTGAACATAGACATTTAAGATGTGAGGTCCATCTGTAGTTATAATTGGAATGTGATAGAGTGGAGGGGTGATCGTTTGATTTGCATCACCATCCCAGTTGTAAATCACCTGATTAATTCCTTGTGTGTCTGAAACATCTAATACAATTGTTACATCTGAATTAATAACTGAATTATTCATTAGATTGATTGAATTTATAGATGGTAACTCATCTGTGTTGAATACAAAGGTTGATTGTACTATATTTTCAGCTTGATCCTTTGCAGTAACAGTTAAGGTATGTGTTCCCTCTGTGCTTGGTAAAGCAACATTATATGGTGTGGTTAAAACAACATTTGTAGTATCATCCCAATTATATTCTACACTATCAATACCATTAACATCTGAAATATCTAAGTTAATAATGCTATTTGTTAAATATGTACTTTCATTTGTGTGATTTGGTAGTGTGATTGTAGGTGATGTATTATCAATTATAAAGACAAATCTTTTTGCAACTTCATTTCCCGCATAATCTGAGCTGTAAACATTAAGTACATGTACACCTTCTGTAGCAGGTAATGTTGTAATTGGTTGAACTGTGTTTGTATAATTAATTCCTCCATTCCAATTATGTCTCAGCCATATAGCCATATAGTTATCACTGTATGAAATATTTACTGATAATCCTGATTGATATGCAGTATTATTATTCAAGTCTGTTAGTTCAATTGTAGGAGGAGTATTATCCACAATATAATTCCATGTAGTAATTGATAAACCAGTACTACTAGAACCATCATTCGCTGTTACCATAATATGAGTTGTATCTGAAAAATCAATTGAAGATGTATTCCAATCATAAACTGTTGATGCATGACCTGCTTGAATTAACTCCCATGTTTGTTTATTATCAAAAGAAATAGAAATATCATACAGAACCTGATGATTTTGGGTATCAAAAGATGATGTCCATTCTAATGTCTTAATACCTTTTACATGAGATGAAATCAAATTTAAAAATGAAAAACGAGTAAACGTATGTAAATCCGAATTATATGGTTTTACACGAGGGGTGGCATCTTGTTTTGAATATGGTAATGTATATGGAGTATCAACAATATTATTGATGTCTGCATCTGGTTGAACATGATCATCCCAAAAATTATTTCTTACCGTAGTTGTGGTGGTTAATATATTGATGTGTTTTCCAAAATTCCTTACAAAATCATTTAATTCTATTGTTAATGGTGAGGCAAGCTGATTATAAATAGCATAATCTGTATTCTCAAAAAATATATTACTTGCAATCAAATTAGAAGTCGCTGTGGCTTGTATTAAATATATACCAAATCGATTGAATGCCAAGGTATTGTTCATTATTGTATTTGATATTGCATTTGTTCCTAATTCTATAGCAATTCTTTGATGCGAATCTAATGTATTATTTGCAATGATATTATTTGATGAATAAGTAACATATATTCCTGCACCATTGGTTAAATAAGAGTTGGATAAGGTATTATTAACAATTACATTGGAAGTTGTAGTACCCATAATAGAAATTAATTTTGCAGATGCTATACCCTTTCCAATTACAATATTATGTTTGACCTGATTCAATGAACTTGACAGGCTTATTGTTCCATTAATAATAACATTGGAGTAAATCTGTGTATAATTACTACCTAAAGTAGAAATTGACCCTTCTATGATTAAATTATCTTCTATATTTTCTATGTTCTTATCCATACTAACAGATATGGAACCACCTATGAATGTATTATTTACTGCCTTATTTAATGAACTGGAAAAAGCTGCATAAAAATCAACTCCTGAGTTAATGAAAGTATTATTATTAACAATATTATTTCCTCCAGTTGATGAAAGTGATAATTTGGTTGCATAAGCCATTGTATTATATCTAACTATGTTATTTATTGCTGAAGGACCAGACATCTGTAATGGATACCATGTGAAATTTGATAGTGAATTACCTTGAACAATTGAATTTCCACTAGACGCGAGATTAATTCCATATGATCCAAGAATTATGATATTATTCTCGATTAGTGCATTATTTACTACTGAGAGGTAAATATTTGTTGTGCCATTTGATATGTAATTGTCCCTAATTATAAAAAATACATTTGTATTTCTAATGTCAATTAAATTTTGGGTTTTATCTCCAGTAATATTATAACCTTCAATAATATATGGATCTGCAGATGTACCAGATCCTGTCCATCCATAGGTCGTTTTAGCAGTTGCAAATGCTGCATCTCCATTTATCACAATTGGTGCGATTGAAGTATATGCAGATGGTGTAATTGAAGCTAGATTCTCTAGAAAAACCTGTTCCTTACCCATTTCATTGAGTGCTAAATTATTATAATAGTCTCTATCGATCACATTTAAACCAGATTGATATGTTGATACCTGTCCATTTAGGTTAATTTGTGTATTCTCTGTGTTATGATTATATTCTTCTAATTTATGATTTTCAGTATTTAATTCAAATTGAGATTGAAAATCTAATGTCACTTCTTTATCAGGAGCTTGTATTATTACTTTTTCAATATCTAGTGTAGTTGAAAGAGTTGTTCCTGTATAATTAAGAGAAAGGAGAAAAATCACAATTAAAAAAATATTTTTGTATGATATTTTCATAAAATCACTTGTTATACTCACTGTAGATTTCCTTTATATAACTTTTATTAGAGTGGATTATGTAAAATGTTGATGATTGTGTAGTGAAAAAAGAAATATTAGGCCATATTAAAATGATTCTTTGATGACATTTTACATTTAATAATTATGTATTAGAATAAAAAACCGATGGTCGAATGAAAAATTAAAAAAATGCAGATTGGTTTGAAAATTAGCTGTAATGATATATAAGACTTAATCTACATTTTTTAAACAAAGTTGGTTTTTGAAATCTAATGAGTTTATCAATTTTTGATAGAAAATAACCAAATGAAATTATCGATTCTAGAAATAATTTTATCTTATGGCATTTAACTCAAAATATGTCAATAAAGGTAGAATTCATAGAATTCGTCAAAGAACTAAAACTCTTTCATCCTTTTGATTTAATTGATATGGATACATCTTCATTTACAGAAATTCAAAATCAAGAAATCGAATCTTCATATGAGAAGGTTATATTAGAGGATTTTATTGATATAACAAATAATAAAATTACAGGGTTATATTTAACAAATACTAAAATGAATGAAATCCCTGATAGTATAAGCAAATTTACAGATCTTGAGATATTAGATCTTAGATCCAATCGAATAAATCAGATATCTCCACAAATTTCTGCCTTAAAAAACCTAAAAACCCTGATACTACGGGACAACAAAATTACTGAATTACCCGAATCTATTGCAGAATTAAAAAATCTTGAGGAGTTAATTTTATGCACAAACAAATTAGTTAGATTACCTAGATCACTATCTCAGCTCAATAACCTTAGAATTCTCAATGTTGCTGAAAATCACCTGGTTAAATTGGATGAAGAATTGTCCAAATTAACTAAATTAGAGAATTTTGATTTTACTTTTAATGAACTTGAAGAAATTCCAGAGATATTCACTGGATTGACAAAATTAACAAGTATTGATTTTACTGAAAATAGAATTAAATTTATTCCAGATTCAATTCATAATATAGTTACTCATCTCAAATCAAATTCTGCAAGAATAAAATTCAGAAATAACGAACATATGAATGATACTGCTGCTGTGAATAATTTTATTCGATATGAACCAAAGGATATTGATGAAGTCGTTCGATATCCTGTCACAAATCAACTGATTTTGAAAACTAATGATTTCATTTTATTTAATCAGTTGTCTGATAATTTTGAGAATTTATTAGAATTTGATTTGTCTTTGTTTTCGTGGAAAAACAAATCCAAATATTACTTTTACGAGCAATATAATCAAATCTTTCCATCGCTGAAAATTAGAAATCTAGAGGATAATAATCCAATTGATAAATTAGTCATAATTGATTTAAAAACCTATAATTCACTTACAAATGATGAAAAGAAAGAGTTACATACAAAATATTATCAGAAAAAGTTCTATATGGATGATCAATATTTTAATCCCTCACAAGAAATATTTAATTCTTATATAACCATTGATAATAATATCTTATTAGTCAATGATTTAATTGAAGATATAGACGTTTTGATACAGAATAAACTTTTCCAACAGTATATTAATGATTATATTGAAGCAATTGAAGTAATCTGTCCATTTCCTAGGAATAAATTAAAGCACTTATTGAATGAATACATGCGGTCATTTGAGCCTAATGAGAAATTATTAGCAAACAAATTTTATGAAAACATTTACCTGAATAAAGGGAATATTATCGAAAAGTACATTCCTAATTACATTCCTAATTATGTTACGTTTCTTTACTTTATTATAGGGTCTCTTATTGTTTTTGGATTTAAATTAACAGTTGGTGCAACTGATTTATATATCAATGGTTGGTTAGAACAGATTATTCTTGCTATATTCTTTGTGTTTCAGGTTTATCAGGGATTTACCATTCAGGAGTATGCAAAAAATTTTATTGAACGATTAGAGAATTTCAATAATCAGATAAGTTCCTTAAAAATTGGTAGTAGTATAACCTCAAAATTATTTGTTTTCATTTCAAAACTAAGGAGCTCATTTGGAGTTTTAGTTATCCTTGTTTGGATATCTGCACTAACTTCAATTGACAAAACACTAGGAAAACTTGATTTATTTGATTATTCTTTTGGTAATGAGTTTCTTGATGATTTTGTTACTGTGATTGGTAGTATTGTCCTATTCCTAAGCAGTTTTAATGTTAAATTTTTATTACCTGAATTACCATTTTTATCCTTCGCTTTCTTTTCAGATTTCTTCAGCATCTTTATTCGTTCACTTGGTATTTTAGGTGTATTTTGGGCTGTGTATGAAGGTGGCTGGAAAGTGATTATCTTTCCAACTTTAGTGGAGGAAAGGGATTTTGGAGATAAATTAGATTGGTATGAGGTATTGGCACTACCAATAGGGATAGCTGTGTTGATAATTGGTTTGATAATTGATAATTCACGTGTTGCCTCATTACCTATAATACTTTTTCAACTAGGTTTATTACTTGGTGGTGTACTTCATGCAGTAGTAAACAAAAGAGATAGATATCAGATGTTTTTCACCTTAATATTCATTATTTGTCTTGGATTGTCTTTGAGTTTAATAGAATCTAATACTTCAGATTCATTTTCTAGTGAGACAAAGGTTATACAAATAATAATTCTATTTTCTATTTTGATAGTTCTTGTCATACCCGCAGACATCGCTCGTAAATTCTTATTTATTCCCTTTTTTATTCCGATGTTGCTTGAATCATACAAACAAAAAAATAAACTTATAATTGATGATGAATGGTTTTCAATAAGAATTGAAGGTATTGAAGAAATAATTTCAAGTGTACACCAAAAGGCAGATCTAAAGGAATATAAAGATGCAATTAATTTAATTTGGAAAGCTATATTTCGCATATTTAGTGAATTGTTGACTTATGAACATAGTAAACAGAATACAATAAAAGATATATTTTCTCATACACAATATGGGATTGATTATGATTCTGCCTTATATGATATATTTGAAGAATCTACAATCTTTGATATACTCCCCTATATTGAAAAAGCAAAATATAGTAATTTAGTTATAAAAGAAACAGATTATGAATATGTATATCCGAAATTTGTTGAATTCTACAAATCCATTTTGGAATTTAGAGATGAAATAATAAAAATAAATATTATCCGAATGAAAGAGAATACAAGTGATAAAAGATATAATTCTCGAAGAAGAAGAAGAAGAAAATACAGATCCATTAATAATTGGGATTACAATGATAATTATTGGCATAACCTAATAACACTAGAAGTTAAATCTAAGTATGATAGGATACTTGAAAATAAGCCAAATATATTAACTTTAATTGGTATTTCAAGATATGAGAATGGACCTACAAAAAAAATATGGAATATAATTAGTAAGAATGCAAATATTAATGGGAATTTAAGCTATAATCATGATTTTGGTATTTTTAAATATTTAAGAAAATCAATCTCTTTAGAGAAAGATTCCACTGAAGATTTAGTAACAACAATAACAGTACTTATGTTATATGTAATTCTACCACTCCTATTCTTTTCCTATTTGTCCTTTCTCCCCATATACATTACTATCATAATTCTAGTATCATGTATAATAATATGGTATTTATTTGATCAATACCATCCTTATGAAATAAAACAATTAATGAAAGAGATGAAAATATCTTCGATTCATAATAAGTTAATAAAATTTGAGTATTCAGAAGGAAATTTAAATTCAGTAGTATTAACTCTAAATAATGCCAATTCAATCCCCAAATCCATTCAATTACTGAAAACAGTAAAAGAACTGACTATCAATTCAGAATCTCTGGATACAATCCCAGAACAAGTGGGGTTAATTAACAAGCTAGAATTTTTATGTATAAATGGTGTAAATATAACAAATATTCACAGTAATATAGGGAAGTTAGAGAATCTAAAAAAGATATTTATAGAAAATACGCAGATAAAAAATCTACCTGAAACCATTTTTCAAAATAATACTCTTGAGGAGATTCATCTTGCGAACAACTTAATTGAAACAATACCTCAAGAACTGAGTGATATGCAAAGCCTGACCTTGTTAGATTTGCATGGTAATAATATAACTACACTTCCTGATACAATAGGTGAATTACAAAAAATCACCATGCTTGATTTCAGTAATAATAAACTAGAAGATCTACCAAGATCCTTGACTAAATTAAAAACACTCAAATTTTTTGAAATTACTCATAACCCGTTAAACCAATTATCTTCTGAACTCAAAATATGGTTGAGGAAAATGGAAAATTCATTGGTTACTGACCTATCCTTCTTCAAGAATTTTGATATCTCCGACGGTTAATTTATAAAACACTAAACTCAATGAATATTGGATTGATTCACCTCACCTGAACAAATAATGTAGTAGATGAATTTGATTACAAATTATTTCTTCAAATAATAACCTTTAAAATTTATATTTGAAGGTAGTTGATTTTAAGTAACTTGATATCTAATAATAATCAGTGAGATTAAAAAATGACAACCAAATATGAAATTGATAAAATCCTTAGTAAATTTAATGAAACTACTCCCGGATGCGCCGTTGGTGTTTTTCAGAAAGGTGAAGTAATTCACGCTAAAGGATATGGTAGGGCAAATCTTGAGTATAATCAACCAATAAATACCAATTCTGTATTTAGGATTGCTTCTTTATCCAAACACTTTACTGCGTTTTGTGTTTATATTCTTATCAAAGAGAAAAAAGTAAGCCTTGAAGACGATATAAGAAATTATTTTTCTGAAATGCCTAAATATGATGAAATAGTAAAAATAAAGGATATTATTAACCATCGAAGTGGCATTCGTGACTATCTTAGTCTGTATTTCTCTGCTGGTAGGACTCCAAGAGAATTTGATACTCAATCATTTGATGATTTACTTAATCTGATTACAAGACAAAAAGGATTGAATTATTCACCTGGAAGTGAATTTCTTTACTCGAACTCAAATTACCTATTACTTGCCGAACTTATTAAAAGAGTTTCAGGATTAACACTTCGCGAATTTGCTGAAGCAAGATTATTTAAACCTCTGGGGATGTCAAGTACTCATTTTCATGATAATTATTTAGAAATTGTTCCAAATAGGGCTACTGGGTATAGAAAGACAAAAGATGAAACATTCGAAATTTGTGAGACAACTTCAGATATCATTGGAGATGGTGGGATATTTACATGTATTGATGATTTGTTCAAATGGTCGCAGATATTTCAATCTAATCTGTTATTTTCTTCAGAAGAGTTGCCACAACTGCTTTATCCAGATTGGGAAAGAATAAATGAACAAGGCGATATCTATGGTTATGGGTTGAATCTGAGTACATATAAAAACAACAAGGTCATTCGCCATGCAGGAGGATTTGTTGGGTTTCAAACAAATTTCTTATTTTTCCCCGAGAAAGATCTTAGTATTTATATTTTGGGAAATTATGGAAATACAAATATAGTTGAGCTTGCTTATCCAATAGCTGATTTATTTTTGAGCCAAGACGATTTGAATCATGATCTTGGGTCAGATAAAACCGAAGATAAAATTGAGCAAGACATAAATCTAGATCATGACTGGATTGCATCATATTTTGGTTATTATCATCGAATTACAGAATTATATCAGTTTTTAATAAACGAGGAAGAAAGTAAGAAATATCAACTTATAGTAAATGGAGGGTGGTTTTCTTTTGATCTTATTCCAATTGGGTCAAATAAATTTAAATCAACAACTGGGATTTATCCCATTGAATTAGAACTAAGAGAGATAGAAAATAAGAAAATACTTCAGGTTAAAATACTAGGATCCGGTTCAATCATCAAATATTCATCAATAGATCCTTTTATACCTGAAAAAGATACATCAAGCTCGTTTTTAAAAAATTTCACCGGAAAATATTACAGTGAAGAATTGGACGCATCTTGTTACATTAATGTTGAGGATGATAAATTAATACTTCATAGAATGAGAGATGAAAATAGGTTATTATTTCTTACCGCGGATACTACATTAACAGTAAAAGATGGTTGTGAGCTTCAGTTCAAACAAGAAAATGGAAAAATAATTGGATTTACGTTTTCTACATTTCGTATGAGAGGGATTCAGTACAAAAAAGAAGGTTTCAGTTAAATGGTAATTGAACTAGATTAATCCTTTTAAATGAATTCACATCTAAATAATATAACATTTTCAGAATTCAAAAATTATTAAAGACCCAATAATACTTACATTGAGATCAAGCCAATTGCATATATCTTAGTTCGTTAATTCTATAAAAAGTTAAATCACTTAATCAAGCAACAAATGATTGAGGAAGATATCCCTCTTAAAGGATTAACAATTCGAAATTTTGAAAATGTAACAACAATAAGATGAAGAACTTATAAATTGGGGAAATGTTTTATTATATGAAAGAGTCAGCATGAGAAGATAGAGATTATTTCAGAAAAAAAATTTGAAAATCTCTATTATTATTCATACTTTGTGAAGTTGTGAAAAATGCAAGAAGGGTGCTCTAACGCCCCGACTGGGGATCGAACCCAGGTCCAAGGAGATCTGAGATATCTGAATTATAAAAATTCAGTATTTTGACAGTCCTCGATGATAACCACTACACTATCGGGGCTTATATTTTAATGTGACATCTAATATGTTTTTTATTTTATGATATAGTACAATCAAGTGATTAAAATTTATAAAAAATTCGATCATTTGAGATTTAATAAATTAAATTACACTATTGATATGAATTGTATGGTTTTCATATTTTTCTGAGATACACTTCTTTGAACTGAATAGAAGTGTTGTTTTTTATTTTTTCATTTAAATTATTTATCTTGAATTATTTATTATCAAGTTCATTCAATTTATTCCTTTGGTTTTTTATTCGATTAATTGATTTAAGTTATTATTTTGAATTATTTTATATTATTCATTAACAACTTCATTTATTTTATTTATTTGAATTTTTTTTAACGATAGGTAGCAAAACAATGATTGAAAGCAATGTAGCAAGGCTAGTAAATCCATATGTTTCAACTGCACTAGAACTTAATATTTGAGAGGGCGATGATGGTGTTTCTGGGTCATCTACTTCGACAGAAACAAGATCCCATTGTTGGAGATTTTGACTTAATAGTTGAAAATCTAATCCAACAATTGAGCTATTATATAACCAATGATGTTGACGAGATGCAATTGGAATTACTGGTTTCCATTCAGCCAAAAAGGATTGAATTTGCTGCAATAAATTAATTCTAGTTGCAGTATCAATTGCAACCTGATAATCAGCGACTAAACCCGTAATTTCTTGGTTTGCAAAGTTATACCAGTTATCACAAGTACCAGTGTCACAGAGACCATTGGTGTCAAATAAGTATTGTGGATTATAGTCTAATGGCCATCCATATGCTATAAAGAATATATCATATCCACCATCATCCCATAATGGAACTAAAGATGCATCTTGCCATCCAAATGTTCTAGGAATAATTTCATCCCATCCTTGGCTAACTATTTCAGTAACACCAATACCGATCTTTGGTAGGTCTTCCTCAAAAATATTATGCCAATAATTTCTCATGGCACAATCTATATATCGTAATAAAGTCACATTAAAAAAGAAAGTGTTGTATGTGTCAGAGGTTTGATTATAAATAAGTGTTGAATAATCGAAACCAGCGGAATTCATTAATGATCTGGCTATTTCAATATTGAATGGATCAGGTGATATTGTGTTGTCCAATCCTGTTGTAGTGGGAGGTATTGGTGTTGATAATGGTATTGCCAAATTATCAAATATTTCTGAAATGATATAACTTCGGTTCAAAACATGTGACATGGCATTTCTAACTGATTTAGCACCCATAATTCTATCCTCTGTAGTGGCTGTAGTTCCTAATGGAAGTCCTTCTCCAGTTCCATACATGGGGTGAATATTATTAAGTGCCATCTCAATTGTCTCTGACGTATTTGAGGTTTTAGAAGTAAATTTTGTAGTATCATATGAATTATCAAGTGGTATCAAATATTTATGGTCAATTAAATCAATATTGCCAGATGTAGTTTCAGTTAATATTTGACCATTGAGAATTTGCTTAAAGATTATTTTATCAAAATAAACAGAATCAGAAGAAAAGTAGTTGTTATTTTTAATTAGAGTGACAATTTTATTTTGTAAATCGATTGTGTCTACTTTATATGGTCCACCGCCAGTTATATCTGCACCTGATGGATCATTCCAACTACAGTCATCAGCCATATATACATCATTTGCTTTACAAATATCCCATTTAGAGCTAAAATAAATTTGATTGAGAATTGGTATAGATAATGCTCGAATATTAAATGCATGTATTTGATTAAATTCAATTCTGACTGTTAAATCATCAACTTTAACAACTGAGTTTATAGAGAAATCATCGATTAATAATTTTAAACTTGTTATATTAAAAATTGGGTCTAGTAGTATTTCATAGGTAAAAATAACATCATCTGCAGTAAAAGGAGTTCCATCTTCAAATAACATTCCTTGTTTTATAGTTACAGTGTAGTTCTTTCCATCCGGAGTTATACTAAGTGTATCCGCAAACCATTCTGTTAATTCTCCGTTATTGGATGAATCTGGTCTAAATAACGATGCACTTACAGCATTCATTATGCGAAAATCAGCCCGGGTGTTGTCTCTTATGTCTGTTAAATAGGAAAATTCATAAAAATACGATGGAGATGTATATACAAATTCCCTATCATCCTCTTGCAACGATATTGAAGTATCTGATATGACAAAATTAGATACAAAGATTAATATTATTACATATAAGCTAAAAGTAATTTTAATAGATTTCATAGTAAATCACGATTGTAAATATAGAAAGTGATAATCTATTTAAAGATACCTTATCAAAGGTGGTATTTCATAAAAAGTATATTGGTAGTTGATAATATACAATGGGTATTGTGTGGTTGGAATAAAATCAATAAACCATTTCGATATTAGAACTTTATTCTATCCCTAGAATGCATTTATATGAAACAAGGAATATCGTTAGTTTTTTATAAATAATTTCTAACATCAATTTATGACTAAGGTATCTGAACGAATTGAATTATTAATGAATAAAAAATTAGTAGCCAGTTTTGTTTCTATTACAGAAGATGGATTTCCTCACATTGTGCCTTTATGGTTGGTAACTGATGGGGAAAAATTGTATTTCAGCGCTTATGATCATTCGAAAAAAATAAGAAATCTGATTGCTAATCAAAAATCCGCTTTATCTGTAGTAGATCCCTCAGGTGGTCCATATTTTTCAGTTTATGGTACCTCAAAAATATTAGATAAAAATAATTTTGATAGGTATGAAGTGGTAATTACAAAAATTGTGAAAAAATATTTACCAGTTGAAAAATTTGAAGATGGTATGAATGAAAGGATGAACCATCCTAATAGAATATTAGTAGAATTTACTCCAATTAAATATTACTAAAATTGAATTAAAGATAGTTAATGAAATTTACTACCCGTTTTAGTAGTTGCATTTGATAGACCAGAAATTAAAGATTACCCTTACATTTCTTTACAATAAAATCCCATTAGTTGTATTTCTTCATTCTCTTCAGTTTCTTGTACTTCAGTTGATTGATAATTAGTAATGCTAATGGTATTATAGTAGAAATAGCTGAGAATTCAAAACCAACATTTGACGAGGTTGTTGTTGTATTTGATGTTTGTTGAGGAGTTATCGGGGTTTCTGATGGTATATCTAAAATAAATGCAGAGACAGTAATATTGAATATACCATAATGTAAATACGAATATACCTCAATATAATAAAATCCAGAAACATTGTATAAACGAATCCAATCCATTTCTCTTTCTGTATAGTACGATTCAGCAATTAATTCTCTTTCTTCGTTATATATATTAAAATCAAAATCTAAAGTTTCATTCGTCATTATGGTTACTTGATAATTGTCAAACTCTGTTAAATTAATTTGGAAGAACTTGGGATATTTTATTCTAGTCAATTCTTCGTTGACGGTCTGGTTTAATTGTATATCTATTGCAGTTGAAAAATCAGACCCTGGAGGAGCTGAAATAACAAGTAGCTCATAATTTGGATCATCAATAATCCAAGGTATAATTTTGATATAGACAAAATCAGTTAGATTATCTAATATATAATATTCAAATTCAATTTCAGCATATGCATATCCGATCTCCTCTTGATTTGAATTATAGATAACCATGTCAAAATCACTGTTAGTATTGTAATGTAAAGTGAATAAATATATAGTCGATGTTTGATTTAAAGTGAGATTATAATATCGACTTCCATCATCTGATGGGCCGGGTAGTACGTCATTTACTGTTTGATTTAATTCTATTGATATTGCGGTATTAATAGAATCTCCATGAGAGCTATTCGGTGTGATTTTTAGATTATCCATTTTACTCGGCTCAATTTTAAATTGTTGAAATCGATATTGAAAATCACTATTAGTTGAAATTGCTGTATTTGATACTGGTAGAAATAGGAAAATACAGATGGAAATTAAGACTGTGGTTTTATTGTCCACATTTAAGGTGAATATTACATATTTAAAAGGATATTTAATGGATTGTGTAGCAAAATTTCTCAATATTTTTATTTTAAATACAATTCTGTATATGGTATAATTCATATATTTTTAACTGTTTAAACTTATATTAATATATTAAATATAGAGTTCTACCCCTAATGCTTTTGTTTTTCCTTTTAGTTAGTCCTAATACTACTTTTGGAAAGACTAGGAGAGATAGTATAATTCTTTTTATTGATGAATTATATCGATCTGATGGTGGATATGCTGATAAGACTGTGTCTAGTTCTTCAACTGATGCTTCTACATTTGTTTTGATGACTGCTGCATTACTTGGTTATGAGATAAATAATACACTTGATCTTCAACATTATTTTCAGAGTTCACAGAATTATGATGGTGGTTTTGGAAATAATCCAAATAATATTAGTAATTGGCAAAGTACTATTCATTCTATTTTTGGTTTAAATATATTGGGTATTAATGCTTCACAATTGAGTAATTGGAGAATTAATAATTTTATAAATGACACTGCTATCAATACACTATTTAATACATCTTTAAATCCAATAACTCCTGTTGATTTAAATAAAGAGATTATAGATCTTTGGCATGATTACATTTATACCTATTCTGTTATAGGTTATATTCCAATAATTCCAATTGAATTCTTATTGTCAAATTTACTACAAATGCAATATCCAAATGGTACATATCCAAATTTACCAATTGCAATTTCTACAATAAACCTTCTTAATCTACTTGGAGAACCGGTGAGAGATGTGGAATTAGCTTCAGAGTATATCAGATCATTTGCAGATTCAAGTGGTGCGTTTTCTTATTCGAGAGAAGGTGGAGCGTCAATTAAGGCAACAATGGAGTCCGTTAGGGCATTACAAGTTATGGGTAGATTAGATGATTTGGAGTATAAGCGAGATATAGTTCAGTTTTTGCTGAATCAACAAGAAGCTAGTCAAGGAATTCATGAAGTAGGTAAGGAAGTTGATATCTATGCAACATATCAAGCAGTCTATACAATTTTCGTGTTAGGTTATATTACTGAACTAAATGCACCAGATGTATTGGAATCAGATCGTTTTGTAACTTTTCCATTTATATCTATGATACTAATCCCACTGGTATGGAGGAAAAGAAGATGAATTCAGTTGTACAGATGAAATTTGTTTCTAAGTTTATACAAAACCGAGCTATTATTCAACGATTAAATTTAGAGGTTCCCGGGGGTACATTATTTGGGTTACTTGGACCCAACGGTGCTGGTAAAACCACTGCAATTAATCTGATGACTGGGAATCTTAGACCCACCAGCGGAATGATTTCGATATTTGGAATGGATCCTTGGAAAAATAGAGTTGATTTATACAAAAAAGTTGGTTTTCTCCCACAAAATTCTTCTTTTTATCCTGATAAACAAGTAATACAATCATTGACATATATGGCTCGATTAAAGGGAATTGCACGTCGAGACGCAAAAATAGAAGCAAGGGAAACTCTTGCGATGGTTGGATTAACTCGTTTTGAACAGCAAAAAATCGGAAAATTATCCGGTGGGGAAAGACAGAGATTAGGTTTTGCAAATGCAATTATTGGTGATCCTGAATTACTTATTCTTGATGAACCTACTGCATCGCTTGATCCTGAAGGTAGGATTTACATAATGAATCTCATATCTAAGTTGAGTAGAGATGAGAAAAAAACAGTGGTGATTTCCTCTCATATCCTTCCAGAAATCCAACGGATGACAAACTATATTGCCATTCTAAATCAAGGTGAAATGCTTATTAGTGGATCAATGAAACAATTAACCAGAAATATTTATGATGATATGTATGAAATAGAAACATCTCATCCTGTTGAATTGCTTCAGCATATAAAAGATCTTAATTTTAATGCGTATATGGACGAGACTACTATAATGGTAAATACAAATGGGAATTTACTTGCTTTATGGAGTGAAGTACCAAAAATTTGTACTTCAAATAACTATCAGCTTCGTTCTTTTAAACCAGCGAAAGATGCATTGGAAAATTTATTTATTGATCTTGTATCTAGAAAAAGAACACAGGAGGTTAATAAATGAGTTTATCTGAAAAAATTACTGGATTTTACCAAAATTATTTAGAAGGTAGAATTAGATTTACTGCATTTATAATTGCCAAAGAATTAGTGATTTCCAGTATTAAGGAAAAAAAATTTCTTTTTGCATTATTATATTTTACCATCATTCCTATGTTGATTTTGTTATTGACTTCTAATCCAGATGTGATTCAAACAGGATCTGGTATTGCATTATATTATGCTCAACACAATACTGTGGACTTCATTAAAAATTACTTTTTCTCTCTTATTATGGGTCAGATTTTAATAGTTATCCTAACAGCAGACCAAATTTCAGGTGAATTTGAACAAACAACTTTTGTTTTACTACGAACTAAACCAGTATACGATTCTGAAATAGTTTATGGTAAATTTTTTGGTATTATGAGCTTTTTGATGATCTTAGATGTATTCACAATTTGTGGTGTATTTTTATCAAATATGTCAACATATGAAGCGGAGACTGAGGCATACATTGGTACTATTGATGAATTAGTCGTTGCATTGTTTATAATCGCTTTACTTCAAAGTTTAATTGTTTCCATGACTCTTCTCATATCTTCTTTCTTTTCGAGAAGTCTATATGCAATATTATCAAGTATGATTTCTCTATTTATTATAAATATATTCACCATTGATTATGATCCTTCATCTGAGAAATTGAATTTATTTTCATTTCCATGGTTAATAGATGCTATTTTTCCCCAATTTTTCTATCATATGGATGTATTACCATTTTCGATTCCTTCATTATTAGAATTTATCATTGGAATTCTTTTCGTTACTAATTTATTGCTAGGTGCAGCCATTTTGCGAATAAGACTTCGAGAAGTTTACTAAGTTTGTCTTATTGCATTTATCTATGATAATGTTCCAAGGTATTTCTTCCTTATATATTTAATAAACAATATTTCCACCTTATTGGTTCAATAAATTGAGGAATGTCTGTAAATTTGTTAATTTTGTAATTTGTATGATTATAATTTGCACTACGTGATGCAAAGCATGTGAAGTACTTCCATGTAGAAATCATTTTCTAACTCGATTTCTTCATCATAATCGATATTTGATTGATCTAATTTGTATAGATCGCCAGTTTCAATAGTTTCAATTGTTGTTGTCATAGTAACCAACCTACATATGATAGTGGTATTGTATTTAATAAACCTATGCAAAAGGGATGAATGCTCGTATTTAAATTGTAATATACTGCAATCTTTGCATTCAATGATATTTTAGTAATTCCCAAGTTCTTTAGTGATTTTACATCATGTTGTTTTTTAATTCAATTCAAATTTCATTTAAATCATGATTTTCTTTAATTGAAATACTCAAGAATATTAGATTTGTTTTTTATATTTGTTTGCTTTGTTTTGTTAAAGGTTATAAAATGAGATATTTTTTGTTATTCTCCGTTTTTATGGTGATAACAATATTAATCACTGCAAATGAGAACTTATATAATTCAAATCAATCAGAACAAATTTTATATCAGACCACAACTCTTACATATGCGTTACCTTATGATTTTGCTGAATTTGGTTATTTTACTGCATACTCTATGCAACACAACAATGGCTGTCTGCAATAGGTGTGTCTTTATTTAGATATGATGCAAGTAATGACAGATTAATGACTCCTTGGTTTGCAGAAAGCTATGAAATTAGTACAGATGGTAAGAATTATACTGTTACTATCAAACCTAGAATGAAATTCCAAGATGGGAGTCCATTTACTGTAGATGATGTTGTATTTTCCTACAAAGTTTACTATCATGACTTTTTTGATGATGCAGACGGCATCATGAACAACGAATCAGTTCATAAAATTGATGCAAGATCATTGATGATGTCTGTAGGCTTTGATTATAATGATTTAATCTACAATTTAGATACCGATACCTATAATTCATACTTCTTCAATGTAACATTGTTAAGTCCTAGTTCTAGTCCTATCAGACATATATGGTCCGTCTATTTAGATCAATCATTACCAAAGATAGGTATTGGTGTAACAGAACATGTTAATACCGGATGGGGTGAAATTGTTCCCCGAACTTTTGGATGGTCTTCAAATACATTAGTGCCATTATGGGATGACGGTGGTTATGATATTTTCTTTATTGGATATAGATGGTCATTTGACTATGATCCACAGTACTTATATGATACCTATGGGCTTTGTGACACCGGTTCATGTGATAACTGGTATAACTTTGTAAACACTATAATTACTGATCTCGTAGATTTATATGTACGAGAGTTAGATAATAATGCAAGAATTACATTAGCTCACCAAATTCAAGATTTCTTGAAAGTATGGAGACCTGTTATTCCTAGCATTTACCCACAACCCACGGGGCTATAATAAAAATTTAACAGGTATTGATGGAATTTTACTCTCCAGCTCAAACCAACAATGGGATCATTTAGGATTTATTCCCTATACTCCTTCAATAAGTGACTCTCCTACTTCTAGTAATGATATACTAAATAATATTACACCTACTCCAAAAAATCATAATTCTGATAGTTCAAATGAAGGATTTTTGGATGGATTTTCATTTCTTATTGTAATGTCAACTTTGTTCATATGGACTGTGAGATACTACAAAAGAAGGAAATAAATTATCTGGAAATCATAATTTAACAATTTTTTATAATTGTATATGAATGAAATAAATTGAAAGGGTTGTCCAAAACTAATCTTTTATTAACAATTATTTATATAATTGTTATCTATGTTCTCTGTATGAGGTACAATCTCAATCTCCGTAAATTATTATTTGGTATAATGATTATGACTTTATTAATCATGTCCAATAATAATGTCATAAGTATAGATCAATCCAGTATTGGATTAACTCAAAATCCTACAACAACGCTTACACATGCGTTACCGTATGATTTTACTGAATTTGGTTATTTTACAGCATACTCATATGCAACACAACAATGGCTGTCTGCAGTACGTGCGTCTTTATTTAGATATGATGCAAGTAATGACAGATTAATGACTCCTTGGTTTGCAGAAGGCTATGAAATTAGTTCTGATGGTAAGAATTATACAGTTACTATCAAAGCAGGAATGAAATTCCAAGATGGAAGTCCATTTACTGCAGATGATGTTGTCTTTGCGTATGGCGTTTATTACCATGACATTTTTGGTGGTGCAGACGGCATCATGAACAACGAATCAGTTCATAAAATTGATGATTTAACCGTTAAGTTTGATATGATGCAAGCATATGCATTTGGTGTTAGTTACTTAAGTAAACCGATACTTAATGAAGCATATTTTGGACCTAAATGGGCTGCATGTGTTGCAAATGGTGCAACCGTAGAGGCTGATTGTTTATGGGATGATCCAAGTGGTGTTGATGCACATGGAGGAGGACCATATATGGTTCAATCAATTGATATCACAACTGATGTTGTGACCCTAGTTAAAAATCCCCACTACTTTGATGCTTCTAATGTTTATTTTGATGAACTTGTTTTTAAAAAGAATTCTAACCCAATTGACGCAATAAATGCTCTTGCAGCTGGTGATATTGACATCATAGATTCTCAATTTGTACCTCCATTAGAGGCATTTAATGAATTTGATAATGTTGCATCTTTGAGAGTAACAGATCCTGCTACCCAAGAAATTTCTTTAAATCATCTACATCCGATGTATGGTACCGGTGAAGATTTACCACTTGGTTCAACCATAACATCTGCAGTAGAAGGAGCAAAAGCAGTTAGAGAGGCTATGTCCAGCGTTCTTAACAGAGAATCTCTTATAGAAGAAATTTTTGAAGGAAGGGCATTACCCGCAGCTACAGTTGTGCCGGCTACAGCTACTGGTTGGAATCCAAACTTAGCATTTGATCCATATGATGTTGCACATGCAAGATCACTGATGGAATCTGTGGGATTCAATTACGGCAATTTAAACTATAATTCCATCAATGATGAATATACATCTTTCTTCTTCAATGTAACATTGTTGAGTGCTAATACTAGTCCTAGTAGAAATTTATGGCCTGTCTTTTTTGAACAATCCTTACCAAAGATAGGTATTGGTGTAACCGATCATGTTAGTACCGGATGGGCAGAAATAAATCTCAGAACATTTGGGTGGTCTTCAAATACATTAGTACCATTATATGATGATGGTGGTTATGATGTATTTTTTGTAGGATATGGATTTCCATTAGACTATGATCCACAATACATATTTGATACTAATGGTCTATGTGACTCTAGTGGACCTGGAGCATGTAAAAACTGGTATAACTTTGTAAACCAAGAAATTACTGATCTAGTAGATTTATATGTAAGAGAATTAGATGGTAATACAAGAATTACCTTAATTGGTCAAATTCAAGATTTCTTGAAAGCATGGAGACCTGTTATTCCTAGCATTTACCCACAATCCCACTGGGGACATAATGTTAATTTAACCGGTATAGATGGAATTTTACTCTCTACATCAAACCAACAATGGGATCAAGTGAAGGTTCAAGACTTAATTCCTCCTCCTTCTAACAATTCCTCAACACCAGTAAATCAGACATCTGATAATTCGGTTGATAATGGAGATTTAGATGGATTTTCATCAATTCTGGTATTATCAAGCATGTTTGTAATGACCGTGTTATACCGAAAAAAATGGACAAATAAGTTGAAGATTTAAGTTATAATAAATTTAAGAAAATTTAATATAAATGTGATTAATCCTATAAATTCAATGTCTAATTTGATTTAAGCATATAATCATTTACAATTAATTACTTTTATCTCTCAATATTGTTGATTTTAATATTTGTTTGAGTTATTTTAATTAAAAAAAAGATGTAGGTAAAATAATGGGCCACGTCAGATTCGAACTAACGACCTCCCGGTTTCTAAGCTCAATATTTTGAGATATCAGCCGAGCGCTCTAACCAAGCTGAGCTAGTAGCCCTTGTTGTTTCTATTTTGTACGTATTTCAGATTTCGTAAAATCCAAAAGCTACATATTTTATATCTTCAATAAAATATTCAGATTTATATTCATATACATTGAATGAAAACTGAAATAATTTATTGTTCAGGTAAATTACAATCACTGTAATTAACTTGAATATAGTCTAAATCTCTATACAACTTTTACAGTTTTTTATCTTACTATAGTAACTAGTAATTGATTAGGAAATTTTGTTTTTTCCATGCAATTTTTGAGGTAATTTGCTTACAATATATGGTTGAAATAAATCACACCTCAGATCTTACGGTACAAACACGTATTATCTTGTTTTATCTTAATCTGTTGTTTTTGTTGGTTTTGATTTTTTAGTTGTAGATCCGTTGGTAATGTCTGCTAATGATATATCTGCTTCTTTTAATGCATTAATTCCAGAAATTAGATCCGAATAGAAACTATTTGAGGATAAAAATAACTTAGAGTTCTTTTCAATTCCTTTTGAGATTTGTTCTGCAACCTTTACCTGTGTATCTGCATTGATTTCTGCAATCTTTACACCAATACCTTCTTTGTTGAAAGATTTAATTGCTTCTGCAAGAGCTTTTGTACCCTCTGCTTCTGCAAGTAATTTTAGCTTAATAGCTTCTGCTTCCGCTTGAGCTCTAATTCGAATTGCTTCAGCCTCTGATCTAGCTTTAATTAGTTGTGCTTCAGATTCTCCTTTGGCAATTTCCATTTGTCTTTCAGATTCAGCTAGCGTATCAATTTTTAATTTTTCTGATTCAATTTCTGCAGTACGTCTGATTTCAGCATTCTTTATATCCATTTTTCTTAGTGTTAACTCTTTATTTTCAACTGCAATGAATTTTTCCTGTTCTAATCTTGCTGCTTCTGATTTTTGAAGTGCTTGTTGTTTTTGTACTTCTGCTTCAGAAATCTTTTGTGCTTCAATAATTTCAGCTTGTGTACTTTGTTCAGCTTCAGCAATTCTTGCTAATTTGGTTAATTCTGCCGATTTCACCCTTTCCATATCCGAAATTACTGTGCTACCCGGAACATCAACAATATCTCTGATGTCAAATATTAATACTTTAACACCTAATCTAGATAATGATTCTGCTGTAGATTTATAGATTGCTGTTTCAATCTCATCTCTTTCTCTCATGATAGTTGTTAATTCTAATCTCATTGCCTCAGATCTTGCCGCTGCTTGTATGGTATCGTCAACTATTGGTTTGATTTCATTTGCAGTAGCTTTTCCTAGGGTTTGGACGGCAGTTTTTGCATCAGAAACTTGGACTTTACAAGATATTTCAACGGCAAATGGTAAGTTAGAAGAATCTAGTAGTTTGATTCTTTGAACAGCAATTTCTATTACGCTTGTTGAAATTATATTTTTCTTATGTATAAGTGGAAAATATCTATATGATTGCCCACCATTAAACATTTTTATTTTACCTCTACCGGATATAACGTGTACTTCATCTGGTTTTACAACGTTATATGTTGTATATAGTATATATCCAATTGCAACAATAATTCCTGTAAACAGAAATCCAATTGTTGTTACATCTAATTGTGCCATTTATTTCACCTTATGATATATTTACAATATTATTTGCGTCAAATTGTAGTATTGCTTTACAATTTGGACAAACATTCCTAATTTCTAGCCAAGCTTTCAAATGTTCGATATGAGCATTGTAATTACATTGTGGACAAGAACTTGAATTTTCAAGGATGCCAATATCTGCAAAACAGATCATACAAAACTTATCTTTTGATTTTTTTCTAATAAATTTAATAATTTTTGAGTAAGATTTCTTCTCTGAAGGTTTGTTGATTTTAAAATTTGAATTGAATTCATAGACTTGTGCATATACTCCATTGAAGTGCGAAATTACCACCTTTGTCCACTTTGGAATTGTGTTTATTTCGTTATCAATGCCTTCTGCAACAAAATATTCTCTTCCATTATCTGTTTCAAGTATTATTTGTCCCTTCTTACCTGGATTTATTGGAATATCTACAATCGCAATTTTTCCTATGGATTGATCATAAATATCCTTGGGATCGTTGATTTGTAGAAAAATTATACCTAGCAATCCAGATACAATTAATCCAATAATAAATGCGTTGATACTTTCTGTGTTATTATATCCTAGAATACCCCAAACAAATAGAAAGATAGGCCAATCTATCGGTAAATTAGAAAGTGGTAAGGTGAAGTTGTATTTTTCTTTTGCTATTGCTACTATAATCGCAACAACAATTAAAAACAAATAAAAGATGCTCATCAGAATCAGAAACCTATAACTTATTGAAAGGTTGCTAAAGATTAGGTAATATTATAGAGTCGAATTAAGTATATAAAATAATTGTAATTTAAGTGTATAATTCAAATATTTGATATATCCTATAAATATATAATATCCAACTTTAACAAATGGTTAATACAGTAATATTTTCTCGATTGATACGTTTTTTAAATGTATTTTCTAATATCTAAATTGTTTTATTCTCTTTATAATTTGTTGAATTAAGAGGCATAAATGCAATAAAAATTGCAGCAGGATTATCCATTGATTGATCTTCATCAGGTTGATTCTGTGTAAAATATGGATTCAGTACATCTAAGTAAAATTTGGATAGTTTGGATTTAACCTCTTTATGATTCCGCAGATTGAAAATGTTTTGTAAGAAAAATGTGTTTTCAATATATGATTGTCCGATGTAAGCTGATTTGTTTTCTTCGATGTAGTCTGAAATAATCTCTGTTATCATTTTAATAAATCCTAAAGATGAATAATTTGCAAATGATAGATAAGATGATATCAAGTCATATTTGTTTTTGATAATTAGATATTCAACAAATTTGGTATCAAAGCTGGGATCGCTGATTCGGTTATTCACACTATAGTAAGCATTTCTTGGTTCTTCGTGATTTCTTTCCTTCTTGATAAGACCTGCATCTGAAAGTGCTTTTAATGAACGAAAGAGTGATTTTTCACCTTTTAAATTTAATTTATCCTTTAAATTGCTTGTTTTCATTTTACCATTAATATTAAGGTGGATCATAATTTTATTACAAGAATCCCATCTGAAAACTTGAATTAATTTATTCATATATTCAATTCGTTGTTCAAAGTCTTCTATTTCTTCTTTAGTAAAATTAAGTAAAACCATTATATGTCTAATACTATTGAATATTTCTAGATATAAAAATTTAAGTATCATATTATGGTACTTTGTATATATCATTTTATAATATCATGAGTTGAAAATTATGAATAATATTGATAATAAAATAATTAATCAAATTTCCACTTACCTTCAACGGGTTGTTCCTTTTGGCTTTAATGGCGTTTTTTTACTGGCAAAAAATGATCAAATTCTATTTCACCAAGGATTTGGATATCGAAATATTGCTAAACAATTACCTATGTCCCTGAAAACCTCCTTAGGGATTGGGAGTATAAGTAAGCAATTTACCTCTGCTTTGATTATGAAATTGAGTGAAAAAGGATTGCTACAAACTGGGGATCGTTTGGTAAATTATTTTAGAAATTTTTCAGAAGACAAGCAGAATATTACTATTCATCAATTACTTACACATACAAGTGGTTTACCATCTGATATTGATGGAGTGGATGATTTTACTCCGATATTAACAGATGATTTTTTGAAAAAAGTAAATTCTCTTGAATTGAGAAGTTCACCTGGTACTGTTTTTCGATATAGTAATATCGGATATTCAATCCTAGCGATATTAATTTCTAAATTAGTGGGTAAATCATTCCAAAAATATTTACTGGATGATATATTAGCTCCATTAGATATTCACCAGGTAGGATGGTTTGGAGATCCCAAATGGACGATTGAAAATTCGTCTAGTTATTATAATGAGGGAAAATGTACTGGTTCTCCATATGAATGGGATGGATCATGGCAGCAAGATTACTGGGGTATATTAGGTAATGGAGGTTTGATTTTAATGGCCGAAGATTTGTATAAATGGATGTTACATCTGTTTTCCAATAAATTTCTTAATTCAAATTCTATGAATACTATGCTGACACCTGAATTGAATGATTATGGATATGGCTGGGATGTGACAGAAGATGAGCTAGGAAAAGTCATCATGCATGATGGGGGAAGTACGTTGGGGATTAATGCTTTGGCTAAATATTATCCAAAAGAAGATATTTACTATATTCTATTGGGAAACACTCGATTTGATAGAAGGGGTGTGGTCTTTCATTTAGATCCTGTAATAAAGTCTATATTTATGAATAAATATGTTCAATTACCACCGAAAGTTGAGTATCATTCTTGTTTTGATTATTCAATTGCACAACAAAATTACAGATTTAATATTGATTCAGATAATTTTGGTCAGATAATAACCAATAATGAGAATGCGATAGTTATTTCATTAAATGGACAACAAATTATTAATAACTTATTTTTTAGCTCTCCCGATAGTATTTTACAAATCGATCAAATTAAACATTATAATGAACGAGTAATTAATTTTGGAAAGTATTGTTTGAATCAAGATTGGCAAGCTGCTTTTCTGTTAATGAAAAATCCTTTGAATTATGAACATAGGGTTGATATTTTGGAACATTTACTTCAGTCATTTACTAGTCAAAATGGAGAGATAGTAAACTTATCAACAACGACAATTCCCTCTAAGGACTATTTTGCCACCACTTATTTGGGATTAATTAGTACGAAAAAAACTCAATTTATTGCTTTTGTTTGGGAAAAACCGGGGATTTTACTTGGATTTAGACCTGGTCTGACTGATTGGATAACTTCATTTATTTGTTACAACACTGTTGACAATAAAATTATCGGGTATAATATTGCAACTCAATTTCAATTCGAAGCTTTGATTAGTGATAATATATTATTAATGAACTCATTAAAAATACCTCTAGAAATTGAAGATAACAATAAATTTTCTTAATACATTAGAAAAATAAATAGATATTATTCTACAACTAATATCATGAAAAAGTCTTATACTTTGTTAGATCTAAGAAGGAGATAAACTAAATATAAATTGGTTATGTTATTACATTATTTAATATTAATTAAAATTATATTTTTTTATATGCAAAATTATGTTTGAGGAAAGTCTATATTGTTATTTTGACATTTTGGTTTTCTTTCTTAGAAACCAAGTGATTACTGGTATCAAAAGAAGAGTAGTTGCATTGAACTCAACAATTCTCGGTTCTGATATACCTGATGTGGAGGAGTTAGTTATATCCCTTGATGTCAAACTTCCAAACTCAGAAACATAATTATATGGATTATTTATTACATTATGTGCATGTTGAATTATAGTATAACTTTCTAAATATAATTTTTGAGCATGAAGTGACATGGCATTCAAGTATAATTCATCTAAATATGGTAAAAGATCCGGAAATGTTGATCCCCAATGAGTATATGCCTCTGTATATGCATTATATAGTGTAAAAATTATTTTATCTAAATTTCTTCTCCAGAAGGCTTGCGAAATTAAAACAGAAAAATTCGCTGTACCTGGATAATAACCCATTACATCGGAAATAAAATCGGATACAAATGAATTTCCAAATGTATGTGGCAGTCCGATGGAATGTCCAATTTCATGTATTAGTACTTTGCTTAATCCTGCTTTATGGGTGGTTCCATCTGGCATGAATGCCCGATCTAATTCCCATAACATAGTTACAATTCCATTTCCTCCAAGCCCGGTATAAAGGCCTCCTGTCCAAGGTATCCAACTGTCTCCTGCGTAACTCGCATTATCAAGAAGGAGTATCAATCCTTTAATTGGTAGAGTTGCATCTGTTCTTTCAAAATAATTACCGCGTAAAATACTATTACTGAATATCTCACCCCAGAGTTGATCTCCATTATAAAATCTCCAATTTTCAAAAGGTGGATCGATCCCTTGGTATGCACTATAATCTATTTCTGCATTTTCTATCAAATCTTTAAGAAACGTATCATTATTTATATCATAATAATTAACTACAAATTCAATATTTGTTGAATTTGCTATGTAACCTAATTTATCAATTGATAATTGTTCATTAATTATCCATCGTAATTCTTCTTCACTTTTTTGTGTGCTATTATATACAACAATGGTTTGTGAATTGACATTTTCTCTTAGATTAATCCCTTCTCCAAATAAACCCATGCCGTATATATTTTCCAGCCAATCAGTAATCCATTTAGATGTTGTATCAGTAACAATTGGTCTCGCATTTGATGGTGTTTCATTGTTAATGAGCTCTGTTAAGGTATTGTCATAAGATGGGTGATAAATTGTATTATCATTCCAAATACTTCTCCAATTTAACACCCATTGAAATGATGTTGGATCTAAAATTGCAACATCCGTTTGTTCACTGAATGCAGCATAAGGGAATTTTACATCATAGTTCAATGGGTAGTCCCATTCTAATCTCCAGTAAAATCTTGAAGACATGGAATCTGGATCTATTTCTGTTGCATTTAACCAGTGTTTATTGGTACCAATATCCAACCTAGATAAATTGAATACAAACATATGATATAAATTATTATCATTTAAATTCGTTGATGGTTTGTTTGCAGATAAATATTGTTCTAATAATCTAGCATCTATTGCTTTTCCATTTTGCTGTTCAAAAATATCCTTTCTCACAAAGTTTACTTTTTGTTCATTAATTGCTGTTTCATTAAGTTTAGAAGTCCAGTCATCGGTTGTAATGGTATCAATATATGCATTTAATTGGTCCGTATAAGACTGATCTGGTACTTGTAAATCCAAGATTACATCATAATTCAAATCTCCATAGTAATTATAAAAGTATGTAAATTGTAATTGTGATCTAATTGAGTTTAAATCTAAAAGACTAGTATCAAAATTTATGAAATTAATTGAAATATTCATCTCTATATCAACTTCTGGTAAAACTGGTGTTACAAGGACTGAATTCGTATTAATTGGTGCGAATGCAAAAATAATAAGAATAAGGAGAGTTTTACTTATATTTATATTCATCTGAATCATCAATAACCTTTAATTATAAATATCAATTCATTTAACTTCAATAAATTTATTTTAATATCGTTTATTTTTTTTTTATTTTGCTGAGTAATTTAAAATCTAAATTGTAAAATCAGGATAAAAATTTATAGAATACTCATGAATTTATTAAAATTTTCTTTTTTTAATTAATTTAATTGTTATTATAGGAATTAATACTAATAAACTGAAACCGAAATTGTGAGTTAGTTCCTCTTCTTTTGAATTTGGAATTATAAAATCATTAGAGAATTCGGATGAGTACTCAGAAACAGAAGTATATTGCTCCGGAAAGTTTAATACATGTAGTAGATGTTCTATCATTGGTATTAATTCTAAATATTTTTTCTGTGCGTGTATTTCCATTGCAAGTTTGTAATTTTCAAAAACGTAACTAACTATATTGGGGTAATAATTGGTATAATCCAAATATGTTTCTTGATATCTTGTTAATAGTTCTTGTATCTTATTATCCACATTTCTTCTCCAAAAACTTTGAGAAATTAAAGTTGAGAAATTTGCTGTACCTGGATAATAGCCCATTACATCGGAAATAAAATCTGATACAAATGAATTAGTAAATGTATGTGGCAACCCGATGGAATGTCCTATTTCATGGATAAGTACTTTACTTAATCCTGCTTTATGGGTTACGCCATTTGGCATGAATGCACGATCCAATTCCCATAACATGGTAACAATGCCACCACCACCTAAACCTGTAAATAACCCTCCCGTCCATGGAGTTAGTGAGGGAGAATCAGATGCATAACTTGCATTATCCAAGATCAGTATTATTCCCTTAACTGGAATGTCTGCTGTACTGTCAATGAAATAATTATTATTCAATTCAGAATTTACAACGACTGCATTAAATAAATCAATCCCATCATAATAGGTCCAATTTTCAAATGGTGGTGTTCCATAAACCGATTGATAATCTATTTCTGCATTTCTCAGGATGTTTTGAAGAACATGATCTGATTTTACATCATAATAATTGACTATGATATCAACATCAGTTGAGTTTGCTATAAATCCCAATTCATCAGAAACTAATTGTTCATTAATAATCCATTCAATTTCACTTCTGCTCTTTTGACTGCTGTTATATCCAACAATAAACTGAGCATTTGTAGATCCTCCTAGTTTTGGTTCGTCACCCATCAATGACATTCCATAAATGCGATTTAACCAATCTCCAACCCATTTAGAAGTAGTATCTGTTACCGTATTTCTGGCTTGTTCTATTGTTTGAGAAGTTATTAGTTCTGTCAGAGTTTTATCGTAGGATTGGTGATATACCGTATCGGTATTCCAGTATCTTCTCCAATTCAATACCCATTGAAATGAAGTTGGGTCTATGATTGCTATATCTGATTGTTCACTAAATGCAGCATAAGGGAATTTAACATCATAATTCATTGGGTAATCCCATTCTAATCTCCAGTAAAATCTCGAGGACATGGAATCTGGATCAATCTCAGTTACATTTAACCAATGTTTATTTGCTCCAACATCCAATCTAGAAAGATTAAATACAAAGATGTGATATAAATTATTGTCATTGAGAGTTGTTGTAGGTTTATTATTTGAAAGATATTGTTCTAATAGTCTAGCATCAACTGCTTTTCCATATTGTTGTTCGAAAATATCCTTTCTAGTAAACTCTGCTCTTTGTTCTAATATTGCTGTTTCATTTAGTCTAGAAGTCCAGTCCTCAGAGGTAATGGTATCAATATAATTATTTAATGATTCAGTATAATCCTGATCTGGTGTGTTTAATTCAAAAATAATATTATATTCTGTTGATCCATAATTCCTGTATAATTGTGTGTTTTCAAAATTTGATTGGAGCGCAGTCAAATCTAACAGATTTAGGTCAAAATTAATGAAATTAATTGCTATATTCATTTCTGCCAATAGTGGTAATGTTTCAGTTGGTTCCTGTGAATTGATTTTTGGTGTTGATGTGGTGATCAAAAAAATGATTACAAGCAATCGCAAATTTTTTTTATCCATGATATATTTGAATACGTTTATCTAATAAATTAATCATAAAGTAAAAGTACAAATAGTCTAAATCAAATCGAATTTGGGGAAATTTAATTGATTTAATATTTTTGAAGCAATTTTTTCAACTACTATTTTTACTATTACTCTACAGAATTTATAAGAATTTTAAGAAGTATAATTTCATCCTCATCCAATGCTTTGTCTTCTAATGCTACATGATAAGTATCCGATAGTAATTGGTTCTCTAATTCAAGTAATTTTAGTTCTTCCTGTTTAGTTATGATGTTATCTTCAATGGCTTCATGAACGAGTTTCTCATATGATATGATATTTTGTTTTGCAATGTCAATTATTTTTCTTTCTTCATTAGTTATAATTCCATCTTCAGAGGCCTTTTGTATTAGTGAATTTAGTGCCTCATTTATTCTTGCAAGTTTATTTATAACTTCTTTAACCATGAATAAAATATTAGACCATACCTAATAAATTTATTTACTTATAATTCAATATTTAGTGTTATCTTTTTGTATTAATATCTTTATCATTTCCAAAAGTATAATATTGAATTTATAAAAATTATATATAGTGGATTATAAGGATATTATTTCTCGTCTCTATGAGGAAGTGATTATTCTGATGAATGATAAACTAGTAATGAGTACTATTTATTATCTAGTTCAAATACTGTCAGCATTGGTTATTTTTCAAAATTTAAAGAAGAGTAATTTTAATATGGAAAAAAGCTTTCAAATCTATCTTTTATGGTTAATTATCGTGATATTTCTACCTCCACCTGAAATTATCAAATCAAAAATCAGTCCTTTTTCAGAGAATATTTTGGAAAAAAATCCCCTGTAGATAATTTTCGATCAAAGTCTTATTTAATTCTAATAAGTAGGATAATATATTGTCTCAAGAAGAATATAAAAAACCCTTAATTCTATTATTATTGGCAGTTTTTGTTGATCTCGTCGGATTTGGAATTCTGATTCCGATTTTACCATTTTTTCTAGTTTTTCTAGGGGGAGATGAGTTGACTCTTTCTTGGCTGCTTGCAATTTATTCTTTAGCTCAATTTATTGCTGCTCCTTTATGGGGGAAATTATCAGATAAAATAGGTCGCCGTCCAGTAATATTAGTTGGATTGATTGGATCATCAGTTTCATTTACCGTATTTGGGCTCGCTCAATCGATGTTTCTATTATTTTTTGCTAGATTTTTAGCTGGGATTTTTACTGGTGCTTCTTTACCAACCGCAAGAGCGTATATTGCAGATATTGTACCAAAAGAACGTCGTGCTGTAACCTATGGGATGATGGGAGCTGCTTTCGGATTGGGTTTTACTTTAGGTCCAGTGATTGGATCAGTTCTCTCGTCTCTAACTATTGGTGATCTATCATCATATGCAATTCCATCATTTGGAGCGGCAATTCTAACCTTTCTTAATTTCATTGGTGCTGTTATTTGGTTACCTGAGCCTTCAATAGCTAGAAATGGTGGTATCGAATCAAGAAAATCACTAATAGATACACTGAAAACAGTTGTACAATATGATTATGTTGGATTATTGATATCTACATATGCGATGATAATTCTTATTTTTTCTGGTTTTGAGGCGATGTTTCCATTATTTTCAAATGCTGCGGATCCTACAATAGATGAAACTTCAATGGGATATGTTTTTGGTGTTATTGGTGTAGTTATTGTAATTGTGCAGGGTGGGGTAATTAAACCAGCAGTAGCCAAATATGGTGAAATCGTTGTTATTAAAGTAGGCATTGTATTCTTAATTGTCGGATTTTTTGTATTTCCCTTTACCAATTCTATCGCAACCATCATTCTTGCGGCTGTTCCATTAGCAATTGGTGCGGGATTAACCAATCCAGCACTAACTTCTGAAATTTCCAAACGTGTACCATCTGAAATTCAAGGATCTGCAATGGGACTGAATTCCGGTATATCCGCATTAATGCGTGTATTGGGTATGTTAATTGCTGGCTTTATGTACAAGATAAATTATGTATTGCATTTTAGATTTGGTATTATTTTATTATGTATTACATTATTAATTATGAGTATTCGAGTAAAATGATGGACAATCAATTTTTTTTAATTATTTCTAGCGTCACTAGTTGAAAGCACCGATACATTAAAACTTAACTATAATAATTAATGATTGGGGATCAATATGCTACCTGAAGATGACTTTTGGGCTCGACTCGCGATCGAAGCAGATGAGATGAAAAGGGAACAACCAAGTTTTGAACCTATAGACGGTGATGTTACTAAATGGAAAGGATTTATCATTGGTACTAACTTGTACGAGGGAGGTGTATTTGTTTTTCAAATTGAAATACCACGTGAATACCCATTTAAACCTCCAGAAGTTAAAGCTAAAACACAAATTTGGCATCCTAATTTTTATAATGATCGAGTTTGCATCGGAATTTTAGGAAAAGACTGGGCTCCTGCAAATAATATTGTGGATGTGGTAGAATCTCTTAGATTCTTACTTTCTAATCCCAATCCAGATGATCCACTTCATTCTTCTGCTGCAAAAATGATGAAGACAAATATGATTGAATTTACATCAAAGGTTAAAGAATGGGTTGGTAATCATGCAACTTGGGATCAACCTAATCTCTTTTAAAAAAAATATCTTTCTCTAGAAATTTCAATCTAACTCATACTAATAGGACAATTTGGTACAATATAATATATACACTATGTTGACCACAGTGAAAAAAGAATTTATATACTTAATATGAGAGAATTAAGATTAAAAATCGACTGGAAATCGTAAAACCGCGGCTATTCCTGTAAATGTATTTTTAAGTATTATTCCATCTTCATGTCCCATACTGATAATCTCGATAGATGCACCGGTCTCTTGTGCTAGTTTTTCAAATTCATCAATAAGATATTCTTTACCTGCTATTGAAAGTGATTCAGCTTTGCATTGCGGACAGGAGTGTTGCATTAATTTTGTCTCTAGTTCAGGTATATTCTCTGGAATTGATGTTTCAAGAAACTCTTTTCCACAATTTGAACATTTTATTCTAACATGAATGGTTTCTATGGCCTCACTAAATAGAACAACATCAACAGCAGACATTTTCAATGCTTTTTTAACGTGAGATGCACCATAAATTGCCTTTCCAGAGTCTTCACCTAGCTCTGTAAGAAATCTTTTGAGAAGTTTTCTTTCTCCAACTAGTGAGAATTCGAATAAATCATCTTCTGCTCGAGATAATAGTTCTCTAATACCTGGTTCCCCGGTATATCCAACATCATAGACTTTTAGGATTTTTTCCTTTAGTCGATAATCTAACATTGGATGTTCTATGAATTCATCCTTTGACATAGCAGGTCCACCAATAACTAATGCTGTAATGTCATTTTCTTCTTGAAAATAATTATTCGCCTTGACAGCCATTTTAGAATAATATTCTCTAGCCATTATTTCTATACCACGTGCGATACGCTGAGCAGATTGACCACCCTTGCTATGTTTACCCATTACAAAACTTGGTTCGTCACTTAATATTCTTAAGTGTGACCCGCGAATAAGTGCAAATGTACATCCACCTCTATCAATAACAATAATTCCCAGTTGTTCTTTTACATTTAGCATTGCTTTGAGATGATCTACGTGAAATCTAGTATCACAAACATAAGTTTTGATGGCTACGGGTTCTGGAGGCTCAATAGCATAATATTCAACTTTTTGTGATTGCTGGGTAATACCTGCAAATAACGCAAGACCATTTTTTCCATTTCTTAGATATTGCATTCTAGCTAAAATGCTTCGCAATGCGTCTGCAACCGCCTTACCTGTGTTTTTATCTTTGATATTTGTTGTTTTACCAACTTCATCTTTCAAGAGATTAGATATATCGGAAAGTTGAGTTCCAGGAGGAATGTATATGGAAACAAGGGAAGTGGACATGGTTGCTGATGTTTTTTCCTCTATTTCTTTTATCCTTTGTTTTAAGTGATAAATTTCAAGGGAACTTCTTTCTGTTAACATATCAGATTGCTCTCATGTTAGCCTAGTGATACTCCTTAAATTGATTTAGGATAGTGATTCGATTAAAAAAGATGTTTTTGTATAAATCAATTTTTTAATTCTGTATTGATCTGTGAAAATGAATCATTTTCCACTTTCCATTTTCCTTTTCAAAAATTCTAGTTTCATTTGATTTTGTAATTGTGATTTCATCTCCTTTTCTCTTCTGTAAAATTAAAGTGTAAGCTATATATCCGATTGATCCATTTTGCTGGGAGATTGGATCTATCAATTCAATATTATATTTAATTTCAATATTATATGGTTCAAAAAAGAATTTATGAAAAGCTAAACCTCGGATAAGCTCCCCTTTTGCCTCTGGTTCAAAGCACGATAAATTACTGGAAGTTAATGTTTCATATGTATTCCAGTCTCTAGTTTGAATTGAGTGCAACAATTTAATTAAAATCTCATTAAGTTCATCAGACATAATTTTGTAAATAATTTATTGTATAAGGCTATTCTGCTAAGGTCTTAATTTCTTTGATCAAATTCAGAAACGCGGATATTATTTTATGGAAACTGCATATTGTAAATATCTTCATAGAAGTGTTAAAATCATAGTGTTGTTATAATCTATATGGGGAATTTATAATGAGAAAGAAAATTACAGAATCATGTGAAATGTGTAGTGTGGATGTAGTCAATCCCACGACTATAAAAGTTGAAGGTGCAATTTTAAGTGTCTGTAATAAATGTACTTCATTTGGTAATTTAGTTAAAGATAAACCTAGAATGCCATCAAATAAACCTACTGTAAAAAAAACATCAACTACTCCTAGAAAATTTGGCACAACAACAAAAGCAGTTTCCAAACCGAGACACAATAAGGATGAAAAAACATTGATTCCTGATTATGGACAGGAGATTAGATTAGCTAGATCAAAAAGAAAATTGACTCAGGAAAAATTATCATCATTAACCGGAATAAGTGTTGCCTTATTGAAGTCTATTGAAGCGGAAAAGATACGTCCAACTGATAATGTAATAGTTAAATTGGAAAAAGAATTGGGTATTGTATTGATGGAATCATTAGACGTTGAAATGGAATATCAATCAAAAAATGATGGTAAAGGATTGACTGTTGGTGATATAGTGTCTATTAAAAGATTAGAATTTGATTAAGTTTTAGAATTTGATTATGATTTAAATCTCTCACTTCTTTCTGCTTTAAATCCAGTTCCTTCAATATTTATTGACGAATTAGGATATCTTGCATAAAGCATTTCACTCCCTAATAATTCATGTATAAAAATTGCAATTGCACCTGCTTCACTTTGAGGTTGCCATCCAACTGCAGTATTAAAATCGGCTATATCATAGATGTAACCTGGAACCTTAGTTCCTCCTACTATTATTAAAATCGGATCTTCCAGTAATTTAATATCCTGTATTGTTTCATGATGTTTTTCACCATACATAGTTAAATGAATTGTAATACCCTTCCAATTACTAATAAATGATTTCGCACCTGGGATGTAGTTGATAGTAAAACTACCACCCCATCTTTTTACTACATCGTCTAAGCTATTTTCAAGATTGGTATCTCTCTCTCCTGTATACAACATATTTTTAACTCCTAATGCACGTGAAATTAGAGCAAGATGAGTGGTCATACGTTGATCGCGATGCTGTCTATGATCCAACCTGAGAATAGTTATCTCCTTCATTGTATGATTGTTCCTACTGGTTCATTTTTAATTATTTGTTTGATTTTCTCAGGTTGATTTCCATTAATAAACACCAACTTAATTTTTGATCTTTCAACAATAGTGACACCTAATGTATCAAATAATTTGTATCCACTCGGTACTTGTGGGTTGGCTTGTATTATCTTTGAGAATTCTTGATAGGAAAGAGTATCTAATGGTTTTGCATCTTTATTCAGCTTAGGATCCATATCATAAACCTTGGATATATCAGTTAGATTGATTAAATAATCTGCCCCCAATGTTTCTGCAAATAATGCTGCAACTGCATTTGTTGATTGACCTGGTTGCAAACCACCAATGATTACTAGATTTGAAGTGGAGATGGCTAATAAAAGTTCATTATAATTTGATGGCGGAATTGGATGTGCTTCTTGAATTCCTGATATCAATAATCGAGCGTTTTGTTTGGCAGCTTCAATACCTATTATATCCATATAACTATTAGAAGCACCTAATTGATTTGCAGCTTTCGTATATTGTCTAGCTGGATATCCTCCACCAACAACAACACCAATAATATGACCTAGGCTTCTTAACTCTCGAATTATGGATATATATTTATTGAGTAAATCGACTTGGATATTTCCATCTTTAAAAAGTAGACTACCACCTATTTTAAGGATTAATCTCATTCAAACTACTACTCTCCATTAGGTAAAAATTTCTTATTAATTTGCCATAAATAAAATATTGATTCAGTTCCTTTTTTATGATTGAATTTCACTTATATAATTATGGAAATCGAAGTTGTCTCTGCCATTGGTGGTGGTGCACCAATAAGACTACAAGTTGAACCGCATGAAACAGTTGCTAAACTAAAAGCAAAAGTCGCTCAAGAAAGAAGAATACCTGCAAGCACCGTAATTGTTGTTTTCCGAGGTCAACAATTAGATGATGCCGAATCTTTAAAGGCTGTGGGAATTGCAGATGGAGATAAGTGTTATTTGATTACTCGAACTGAAGGTGGAAAAGTACTACAGTTGGTTCAACCAAACAAAATATTAACAGTACAACGTTAAGTGACATATTTATGAGTGGGAGGTACAATCGTCAAGAATTAATACCGGATTGGGATCAAGCAAAATTAACTAATGCAAAGGTTCTCGTTTTGGGAGTTGGTGCAACAGGGAGTTTTCTTGCTACTAGTTTAGTTCTCTCTGGAGTTGGAAAAATAATCTTGGTTGATTTTGATACTATTGAACTTAGTAATCTTAATCGACAATTATTATTTACTCCCAATGATATTGGAAAAAATAAAGCCGAAGTTGCCGCTAAGAAATTAAGTAAGATGAATCCGGATATTGAAATAATACCTTATAGCAAAGCAATGGAAACTATGCCCAAGGAATTAACACAAGATATTACTTTAATAGCATCATGTTTGGATTCATTTAGAGGAAGAAGATGGGCAAATTCATTTGCATTAAATAAGAAAGTACCACTTGTATCCTCTGGGATATATGCATTTTTGGGAAATGTTCAAACTATCATCCCATATAAGACACCTTGTTTTGAATGTCAACCGTTAATATCACAAGAAAAATTATCCCAAGCTTGCACTCCCTTAGGTGAAGCAAGAAAGGATCAAAAAGAAGAGAAAAAAGAAGCACCTTTACCGTCTGTTTCAACTATTTCTTCTATTATATCTGGATTAATGTCTCAGGAGGTTTTAAAATTATTACTTAATATTGGTAAGCCAATTGAGAATTACTTGTTTTATGATGGACTTCACAATAATTTTACTGAATTGCCTTTGCAAAAGAATACGAATTGTCCCATTTGTGGAGATCAGTATAAACTGCAGAATGCTTCAGCTATTGTATTCAAAGGAGAAAAAGTATTAGATTTTAAAAACCGAATTGCACTCGCATTTGGAATGGCAAATCCACGTGTAATGTTGAAGGGTAAATTTCTCACAGAAGAAAGCGAAATGATATGTGAAGATAATGCAAAATTATATGTGATTGATGAAAGACTAGCCGCTCCAATTGTCTTAAATATAGTTGTTCAAGAAGAATTATAATATTTAATGAGCTTTAATTTAATTTAACTTACTAAGTTTTGATTTCTAAATGTAGTTGGAATCCAAATTAACAGATTCAAAAATCATCGGTTTTAATCTGAATTATAAATGGAATTATATAATGTTTTTAATGAATCAGCTTGTGTTGATTTAATATTTAATTTGTCAATAATGGTAGAGATTGCCTTCATTATTAGTTCTTCATTCATTTTATTTTCTTTAAGATACCGTAGGTAATAAATTACTGATTTTGTACCAAAATCTGATCTATCTCTTAAAAATTCATACCTTTCAATTACTGTATCTATTTCACTACTTAGTTGAGGTGACATTCTAAATGATAGCCTATCTTCTTTCAATATTTTTTCCATAGTCGTCATAAAACATCTTTCCAAATAGTTGTACAATAATTCCTGATCTAAATCCTATTTATAACATTATCAATTAATACTGTATAATTGGTAATTGAGCACTAATTCAGAAATTTATTACTAAATTTATTTATGAAATGGATAAATAATTGTTAATAAATGGCGTACTGCAATTATTACCATATTTCCCAGAGATAATCCTGAAAAGGTAAAATTATAGAAATTTTTTATTTATACTAAATAAAGCCTTCTTATTCATAAATTTTATAAAATTACAAATCTTCGATTTTCAACCCTCATACATTAGAACAGTAGAAATGGAATTTAATAAACAAAGTTTTAGTATAAGTTACAATCTAGTACTAGAGTGACATAGAATTTAATACAGAGTAGTTTTGATATAGACTAAGAGTATCATGTCTGAAAACATGCAAACCTGTCCTTCTTGTAATGATCTTAATCCGATTGAGTACGTTTTGTGTGTATGGTGTGGATTTGATCTTACTGCAGAGCATATAAGAAGATCAGGAATTATAATTCAAAGGAAAGAAGCAATTGATAGATTGAAAAGACTGATTAAATCACCAGTCGCAACTTTCAAAGAGATTGTTTTAATTCCAGATTTGAAAGCAGGAAAATTGTTACTGTATTGGATTAGTATGATTATTACCTTAAACATGATATTAATTTTCTCCAAAATTAATGATCTATCGTTTAATGATAATGACTCTGCAATAATAATTGATTTTATGTTATTTGGGGTAATACATATTGATTTTGATCTAAGATTTAAATTAATAATAAACATTTTATTTTTGATCTTTCAGCCTTTGATCCTTTATTTAGTATTTAACTTGGTTTGGAAAATATCAACCAGGATTATGTTATTAGCCACTCGTTCATTTGGTGGAAAAGGTGATTATCTGAAAGTTCGATCAACCATTGGATATTCATTACTTCCTGTATTCTTAGGTTGGGCTGCTGCTTGGTTGATTCGTTTGATTACTCCATCAGTATCTGGTTCTGCAAATAGTTTTACTTCAACATCTGATTTAATGAATAGTTTTTCAAAAGAGGGATTTGGTTTTGTAGGCCAATTATTTATCATAATAGGTTGGGTTTGGAGTGCAGTTCTAGGAATTATTGGAGTTGGAAGAGCAACCAAATTATCACCAGTTGAGTCAATTTTAGTGATTGGTACTTTATATGCGTTTTTTATGAGTATTGTTCTGTAATTATAAAGATGAATTGATAAGAAAAAATCTTTTGATTAAAACAGTAACGTTGTATTTTATACTCCTAGGTCAAGATGGAGTGATCTACGATCGAGATATGATTTTGGTTGATTTTCAGTAAAGAAAAGAAATTTAGATCCAATTTTTTCTTTTAAAGAATTAAATATTTCAAAGCTCATTTCGTCTGGCTGCCACATATAAAACGATGTTTTTAATTCACCTATTCTATCAGTTATTGGTGCTATTTCCGTTATAAGTGTATCTAATTCTTCTTGAGTAGTTGGATAATTACTCCATGGATAAAAGTGAAGCAATACATGAGAACTAATTTGTGATAATGAAGCAATATCCTGTCCTAATTGAGCTCTTGCTCCTTGTAAAAATTGAATTTCGGGATCAATACATAACTCAGTTAGTACTTCTATTTTTCTTTCTTGATGAATTCTGTTAATAACAGTAGAATATAAACCTCGGATCGCGTCTACTCGACTTTGATTCCAGAGATCTACCCGTGCTTCATTTCTACGTATTTGTTCGAAAGAAAAATCTCTATCTATTTTTGCTATTGAAGAAAAATTTCTTTTACAATTTTCACAAAAACACGTATTTTCTCTTGGATATACTACATCTTTTAGAATGATCCCTTCAATAGGAATTCGATTTACTATTTCAGCACAGATTTCCGCGAGATATGCCCAATAGGTCTCTTGATTTGGACATACATAATTGATAATAGGATTACCACCAGATTTGTACATTTGAAAATTTGGATCTCTGGAGAAAAATCCATCTAAATTTCCCTGAACCAATCCATAAACCCTAATTCCGATATCTGTAGCTATTTGAGCAAATGATGAAAATACTTCACCATATCTTTGATCTTTTGGTGCATTACTGCTGGAAAAAAATGTTGATCCGGTTTCAGATTTTGCCATTATACAAATAGTATCGACAATATTTCCATATTCAAGTAAAAATTCATCTGGAGTCTGCGTGAATTCTGTAGGATCGATTACTATGGTTCCACCTTTTTCAATAAAATCTTTGACACTCATTATCTGTATTTTATATTAATTTTTAATCTTAAAAATGATAGCTAGGAATCGCGATTAATTGGTTTTATAAGTATTTTTTTTTACATTTATGAGAAGAAATCATTGAGTGATTGTAATCCCATTACTTCGTCCCATGATAAACCAATAGAAGTTAGAATTTGAGAAAATGTAGATTCAGCAACATCTATAATTGGTTTTCCGTCAAGATTTTCATCATCTGAAACTAGTTCAACCGGTTTTACACTTACAGATCTAGTTTCAGATGGGAACGATAGATCGCTTAATTCCGGTATTTTTACATAGATTGGTTTCTTAAGTTTAATAAACTCTATTGTATCACCTACTTCAAATTTCTTATCCTTGTCAAAATCTAATAATTGTACAATAGCTTGGATTGTTTGGGTCCAAGTGTCATATTCCTTGAGTTTTTTAGATAAGGTCATTCTGATTGAAGCTTCGTTGACACTGAAATTTCCTGTTTCAAGCTTTTGTATCATAGTTTGAAGTAATTTTTTAATTCTAAGTTTTGCTCCTTCAAAATCCTCCGTGTTATGAACATCTTTTAGAATTTCCAGCATTTTTTGAAAATTATAACGAATTATACGAGGTGTGTTACTTTTTTTACCCATTAATCCTTTAACAATCATACCACCTCTTTTTGTTATACCGAAATAATTTTTCTTTCTATCAGTAAATACTACATATCTGAATTCATAATCAGTCCCTAATTCTATACCAATATTCTTCATTCCCCATTCTAATAAAACATTAATGTTTTCTTTAGTAGGTTGATAGAGAAATACAGAATCGGTATCTCCATAGAGTACTTTGATACCGAGTGTTTGTTCTACAAAATCACGGGTAGCAGTAATTGCATCTCTGGCAAATGCTGTTGTAGATTCTGCTACAGGTGGGCAATAGAAATCAAAAGCTTCAGATCCAAATACACCGTATCCTGCATTAATTAAAACTTTTAGTGATGATTGTATTACATCATTATTCCTTCTTTCAACGAGATTGGGATTTTTAGAAGTAGATCGTGGTTTAAACCACTTGACCCTTGTTTCACGTATAAACCCAAGTACAATTGAGAAAAGGCCGGTCTTTTTGGTACATACCCAATGACCTACTTCTGGGACTAAATTCGTTCTACATTGTTGATGAACACATCTGATAGTTTCATAAGACAGATTTTTTGTCTTTATAATAGATGGATATAGAGATGCGAAATCAAGAACGTGTACATCCCACCAAACTCCCGGTGTAGGATCTAAGACGATAGCACCTTGAAATTTTTTACCATCAATAACTGCATCACTCATTGCTGTAGACCCCTTTGCAGAAAGAATTTCTTGCTTTGAAGGAATAAGATAATTTCGTTTTCGATGTTCGTAGATTAACCACATTTTTAGCCAACCACTTACTGCAGTTCTTGTGAAGTCAAAAATAGACATTTTACAGATTCTCATTAGTATGAACATTAAATTCATTACAATTGCATCGTCAAATTCTGTTAGTTGAAGGGTAAGTTTGGCATCGTAAACATTATAGGTTACCAACTCTTTAAAATTCATATCGCTAATCCATCTATCAGTAATATCAATTTTGTTTTCACCTAATAATGCATTAGAAATAGAATCCAAAGATGCTTTTTCATATTTTCCACCAAAAGCATAGAGTCTTATTGATGCTTGTCTAAAAAATAGGTAAAGATCAATATGAATGGCACTTTTCATCGCCACATCATTTCTACTTCTTTTTGAAATAAATGGGATATAATCAGCATCAATTTGGAGTTTTTTGGCTCGATTGATTAAATATGGACAATCAAAATTATCACCATTATATGTAAAAATTATAGGGATTTCATCTACAACCTCGAAGAAGTTGAGTAACATATCTGCTTCTCTATCAAATCTTCTAATTTCGACGTCTTCAAAATGAACATCATCATCCACCTCTTTTCGGTTGTAAATCCAACAAATCTGTCTTCCGGTATTATCAACTAAAGCGATGGATATAATTTCATGTTCTGGATTTGCTATATTGGGAAATGTATTTTTTTGTGTATTTACTTCAATATCAAAAGCTGCTCGGTATATATTTGGGAAATCTTGAAAAAGTAATGGCATGTAATCCTCAAGCATATCGAGCTGTTGTTGTGATTCTCCTTTAAATGCCTCTCTTACATCTGTTCTTAATTCATTTGATAATTGATTATTTAGAGGTAGTAGTTCTCCATTTTTTACCTGATAATAGGTTCCAGGAGTTAATTTTTTATCTGCTATGTAATTCAAGTGATATCTAATGTCTGCTTCATAACAATACTTTTCTCCAATGAATTCTCGAAAAGAATTTTTTCCACCTATTGTTAATGGGTTATCTCCATAAACCTTGGTTAAAGTGGAGGTTTCCTCTTCTAATGGTAGATATTTTTGTACTTGTTCAATTTTGATTAAATCCTTTGATTTTGTTACCCTAGTAGGAATATTCTCAGGTGAAATCAGTGTAATCAGATATGGTTTGTGATTTGATGTATCATTCCATCTATATAATGATTGATTACTTTCATTATAGAAAATACATTGAGCTACTTTTTCTGTCGGCTCATAAACAACATCCAATAGAAAAATTTTTTCCACGTCTTCTCCTATGTTAATTATCTGTCTGTTTGTAATTGGTTTAATTTTTTCGTTGTTCTCGACTGCTTTTTCTTTTGTTTCGTTAATCTTGGTTGTTGTTTCTATTTTTTTATTTACAGACTGTGTTGAGGGGTTTGTTATTTCAAAAAAATTATTTAAATCCAAGCGTATCAATTTCCAATTGTTTTTAGTATCTGTAGAGATCTCCTAAATATTAATTCAAAGTTTCCTAGATCCATATTTGCAGATCTTTGAATTAATACTTTTAGTATGGGGATTTTGGATTGATCTATTGATCCCATTGATTTAACAATATCTTGATCTAATTCACCACTGCTACCAGATAACCAATCAACGGTTATTTCTTGTGCAAATAAAGTGTTTATCCATTTTAACATGAAATCAATTCTATGATTTGGTAAAACCATAGTTAAATTATTACCTTCTGAAAGTATAACTCCCTTTGGTTTAATAGCCATTAATGGACGAATTATTGATGGAGCTTGTGTTTTTATTATTAGGTTAATAAAATGAGTTGCGTCATTATATGATATATAGTTTTGTAATGCATAACTGGGTATTAAACTTACTCCACAGTAAATTTTTGGATTCTCCCTCCATTCGAAGGTAGTATAATTTACTATTTGCTCTGTTGAAATGCCTTTTATTTCAAATTTTATTGAAAGTGGTAGTGGATAACCCTTTGATAATGAATTAATCATATTTTGAGAAAATGATCCTTCTAATATAATATCATCAGGAGATAATGAAAATCGATGATCTGATATTCTCCTTATTACGATTGGAGATTCTTCTCTTTCTATTTGATTAAATAGTAATTGTATTTGAGATTCAGTTAAATTATTCAATGAATATCGTAATTCAATAATTTGTGAATTCAATACAATATTCTTTGATTAGAAAAATAAAAGACAATTGGTGTACTCATTGTTTCTAGTAGTAATTCTAAAATAATTTTCAACATCTTAGTCATATATTAAATAAATATCTGAATATTTCATAAATATTTAGTGAATGCAAAAATAATTATTATATAATTTCAATATTCCCTAGAATTATATTGACCAGAGGGAAAAATTTGAACAGAAAATTTTTAATTTCCATGTATATTGTATTTATTTCAACAATGTTATTTGTTATGAACACTCAAAGCTACGTCCCTGAAGAGCCTGGTGTAGAAGTACTTAATTTAGTTGATGTACCTTTTAATAATACAACTGATAAGTATGAAATTGAGGTAAATAATATCATAAATATCACCATATTGGTGAAAAACCTAACAAATGAAACTTACACTAATGTAAGTATTATTCAAGAAATTCCTATAGCCGGTGTTGAATTTTATGAACATCCATATGAACGATTTACTGGTGAGAATGCTAGCTATACTGATATTGAGATTCCAGATGTGTTGAATCACAATTCTTTACAATTAAATTATTTGAATGTAACTCAAAGTAATTTTACTTTGAATATGGATTTCATGCAAAATGATTCTTCATTTGCAATTAAATATAGTGTAAATATGACTTCAGATGGTGATTTTTCATTTCCTCGGACTAATGTTACTTATTATGATCACTGGGGTGATTTAAATTATATGGAATCTGTTAATTATTTACTTATTACAGTAATTAAACCTACTAATGACACGAGGACTTATTATAGAGTAAATCCTGGTGATGTTGAAGATTTTGAATTAATGAAAATATTACCTTGGAGTCTTGGTGTTCTTGTAATTGCTGTTTTCTCTCGATCTCTCTATCTTAAGAAACCATTTGATTAGATGTAAATACTAATTTCTTTGAAAATATAAAATTAAAAATAAATGCCGCTATAATTCCAATAAATGATGCAATATATAAAACGTCTAATTTGATTTTTCCCACATGATAAAATTCAGTCCAAAACGTTCTAAAAATAAAATCTAATGAAGTTGATAATATAAATTGAAATGCAGCTCCTATGGAATTGCCAGTTATATACTTAAGCAATTCATTCAATATCTTTCCTTCTGATTTGAATGTCCAAATACGGTTTAGTATGTAATTGGAGAGCATTGAAAAAATAATTCCCAGTAATATTGCAATTACATTTGGCCATTTTAACAATGTGGAAAAAATAAACAAAATAAAAAAATTGACTAAAATACCTGAAGCACCAACTAAACCAAATTTAATCAATTCAATTAGATCTGCATTGGGATTGTTTTCTTGTATCAATAATTCTAACATTATTTGCTAATAGAAATTTATTTAGCTAGTATCATTACTTTACGTCAAAAGGTGAACTTCATATTGCGTTGAAAAAATAATAAATTTTCATCGCAATTACTGTGTATAAAGAACAGTTTCATAAAAATAAAAATTATAGTATGATTTAGTTAATTTGAGGTAAAATAAATGACTGAAATTAAAGTTGCTGATTATATTGTTAAAACCGATAGAATGTATTTACCATCACATGAATGGGTAAAGGATAATGGAGATGGTACTTTTTCAATGGGTATTAGTGATTACGCACAAAAAATGTTAAGAGAAATATCATACGTTCAATTTGAAGACGTTGGTGAGGACTTTGAATCAAAAGATGTGATTGCAGTTGTAGAAGCATTGAAGGCAACTGGAGATATCTATGCACCATTTAAATGTAAAATCATTGATACAAATATGGAATTGGAAGATAATCCTGAATTAGTAACAGAATCTCCTTATGAAACTGGTTATTTACTAAAAATACAAGCTCTCGAAGATGATCGTAGTAATTTAATTACTGCACAAGCATATGCATCGATCATAGAAGACGAATTGGCAGATTTATAGGTTTTAATATGACTGAATTTTATGAATCATATATTGGTACAAGTCAAAAAGAGAGGCAGGATATGCTCGATTATTTAAATAAATCAAGCATTGATGAGTTATTTTCAGAGATTCCTGAATCGATTTACCTCAAAGAACCACTAACTCTTCCAGGGCCGTATTCTGAATCAGAATTATCCCGCTTATTCGCGACTATTGCATCGAAAAGTAAAAATCCATCATCAG
>JAOUKW010000491.1 GCA_029882335.1 Candidatus Heimdallarchaeota archaeon
TGATTCTTCTGGAAGTATATATGTAACTGGGGAAACAAATAATCTCTCCTTTCCAAATACTACATTACCTTTCAATGAAACCACTATTGGTGGAGTTGATATATTCATCACAAAATTGAATCTAGATGCTTCAAACATAATATATTCAACCATCATAGGTGGCTCTGGCAATGATATTGCAAATGCTTTGGTTCTTGATGGATTAAATAATGTGTATATTGGAGGGGAAACCAGTTCTGGTAACTTTCCAACTACACTTGGATCATGGGTAACTACAGCTAATCCAAGCGGAAATAATCCATCAGAAGGATTTTTACTTAAACTATCTAATACTGGTGATAATTTGGTATATTCTAGTTATATTGTTGGTATCAGACTTGATGTTATTTATGATATTACCATTGATTCATCAATGAATATCTATGCAACTGGTTCTACTAAATCTGCTGATTTCTATATCAGTGGAGATGTATTTGCTCCAACATCTATTGATGGCGGTACGATAGAAGATTCTTTTATACTTGTACTAAATGCAGATGGGAGTAATGTAACATATTCATCATATATCTCTGGAAATGGCAAAGATTGGGGTTACTCAATAGAACTTGATGTATCTGGCAATATTTACGTTGTGGGTGAAACTACATCAGACACATTTTACTCGACAATAGATGCATATAATCAAACACGTAATGGAAATACTATTGATGCATTTATCTTAAAGGTGAATTCTGATTTATCCAATGTTACATATTGTACCTACTATGGTGGATCTGGGATCGATATAGCAAATGATTTGGAAATTCAGGATAATATATTATACATTACAGGTGAAACCACATCTACTGATTTCATTACTTCACAAGATGCATATAATCAAACATTTAGTGGTGGTATTGATAGTTTTATCCTACAATTTGATTTAAACAGTGGTCCAATTTATTCTACCTATTTTGGTGGAGAAGGAAATGATGTAGCTAATGATTTAGAAGTAGATATTAATGGAGATATGTATGTTGTTGGTTCCACCACTTCAACATTACTTCCTTTAAACAATGAAGAAGATTCGTTACTAAATGGTACTCAAGATGCATTTGCATTAAAAATTAATTCCTTTGGAACTTTAGATTATTCATCTTACTTAGGTGGAAATCAAACAGATGCTGCAACATCATTGGTTGTTAACAGTAATTATTATATGATTATTGCAGGACAAACGTCTTCATTAGATTTTCCTACAGCAAATCCATATAATGATACATATTTTGGAGGGGCTGGAGACGCATTTTTAACAATTATTGGTGATCCTTATGTTGAACCACCACCAGGTTATCCCAGTCTTGCAATAACTAGTCCTTCAAATAATGGTATTTATCGTTCTTCAGGACTTACATTAACTTATACGGTATCACCATCTGATGTTTCTATTTATGTAGATGGATCAATAAATACCACATCAATGCCAAGTGGAACATCTTTATCTCACCTCTCTGAAGGCATTCATAACATAACGATAACTGCAACAAATATAACAGTATCTACAATAAGGACTGTAGTCTTCTCAATAGACAATACTCCTCCTATTGTTGATATTTTAACTCCTTCACCAAATCAGAATTTTGAAAACGAAAGTATTTCAATTCAATTAAATTATACTGTTTCAGATGGAAGTGTAATAATTAGAATTGATGATGTTGATAATTCAACATCTATTGAATCAGGATCGTTCGTATCTAGTTTGACAAATGGTTCTCATACAATTGTGATTCTTTCAACGGATATAGCCGGTAATTTAGGTCAAGATAGTGTTACTTTTTCTATCGGTCCTATTCCTGTAGATCCTGTAGACCCTGAAGACCCACCAGAATCGTTATCATCTACATCCAATAGCCCTACTGATGAACCAAATGGTCTTAGCCCTGCTTTAACAGCAACTATTGTGGTTGTCTCAATTTTGGTAGTTGCAGGTGGTGCAGCCGCAGTTGGTATAAGTAGAGGTATAATTGATGTTGTACAGGTAAGGGAAGGTATGGGATCTGCTGGTGCGAGAATGCGAGATGCAGCAGGTAGAGCTGGTACTCGCATTCGTGATGGTACAAATAATATTAGAGATAAAATTAATAATCGTAGATCAAATTCTGATATTGCAGATAATGATGATTAACACGAAAAACTAAATTTATATTTATGGATTTATAATCTTTTAATTAATTAAATTATTTCAATGATTGGAATTAAGTGCTAATTAGTTTGGATTCTTAATTTCTTCATTTCTTCAATTGTTTCTCTATCCCTTCCAATATTTCTCTTTTCAAGAAAATCTATTATACTAGATCGATTTTTTTCATTAAGATTTTGTCCAAATTTCATTTTAATTGTTATTTCAATTGGTATCACTTTAAAAACACCAACATTTTCTAATTCTTTTCGATATACTGGTTCTGAATCGGTTATTTTCAAATAATTACCCTCTGGTTGAAATTTTTCCATTAAACCCTGAAGTGCCATTGATTTTTCTTTCATTGATTGTACTTCATGAACTGTACCTCTTATATGAATTGATTTAAAGAAATGTGTAGCAGGACAGGCAAAACTTTTTGCCATTGTATAGGATGGTATGAATGAATATGGTATATCTATATTAAATGAGCATTTGGGCTTTTTTTTAATTAAATCCCATTTTTCTCCTGCTTTTGCTCCATGAAAATATACAATTTTATCAAATACCACGAAATTCAATGGTATTATCCTAGGAAAATCATTATTATCCATCATAGCAAGTTGTCCGATTTTAGCTTCTTTTACAATATATTCAAAATTCTCATTATCTG
>JAOUKW010000492.1 GCA_029882335.1 Candidatus Heimdallarchaeota archaeon
TTCTTCTCTTGGTAAAAACTCTGAGATGACACATAACAATTTCAAACTCACCTAAAATTATAACAATAGCTTTTACCAATGATAAACCAAAATTAATAATAGTAGTGATTTTTAACCAATAATCACCATACCATTTATGCAGACTGCATAAAAACGGCCTATTTGCAGGATGCTAAAATAACTTTCGACAAAAACGGAGATAAAAACCGTTTTTACACTACTTCATGTTTTCTTTTGCACAAATTATGTATAAATTATGGTTATTTCGAAATAATTTTATTAATTGTAATCAATTAACTTTATATTTGTAAGGTAGTGTATACGTTCGGCATAAATATTAAAAATAATAATACTATACTAATTAAAGTAATTTAGTAAAATCAATGGTGGCTTGGAAACTCAAGTCAGTATTAAGGAGGAATAAAAATGAGTACTGTTTCAAATACATTTACATCGGAGGGTAAATATGGAATCTCAGGATTAATAATCGATAATGGATTGGATGAACTAGGTAACTCCAATTTAAAGGAAGGAGAGAAAATATTAATAGCTATTGAATGTGGTTCATCTACAGTTAAAGCAGTTGTGTTGAAAGAAGATGGAACACCCGTTTTTGGTGTTTATCGCCATCATCATGCAAGAGTTTATCAGGAATCTGCTTTTCTACTTGATAAAGTTTTAAAAATATTTGAAAATCAAGTTGTGATTAATGTTGGATTTTCTGGTTCTTCTGGTCAAGCTGTAGCAAAAATACTTAAAGAATTCATTGATGAAGAGTTAGAGTTGCTTTATGGTCCGATAGAGAAAGATAATCAGGTAAATATACATTATACAAGTGAAATTACTGCTCAAACAGCACCAATTATTAAAAAATATGGTTCAAAAGACCCCATTGCAATTATTGAGATAGGAGGAGAAGATTCTAAATTTGTATCAATTAATGATAAGGGAACTATAACTAAAGTGATATTAAATGGCGAATGTGCAGCTGGAACTGGGACATTCTTGGAAGAACAAGTACCTAGAATTGGGTATGATAATTTATTTGAAATGTTAGACTCTGCTTGGGCTGAAATCAAAGATGATTGGGAACCTCGAAATATTGCTGCTCGGTGTACTGTATTTACCAAATCAGATATATCTCATCAACTAAGACATGAAAATGTATCTCCATCTGAAGTAGCATTAAGTTTGGTCAACGCAGTCGCTAGGACTTATGTTTTTAATCTATTAGGTGCAATGCGAAAGGTTATTTCATCTAATGGGCCAATCATATTTCAAGGTGGTACTGCAAAAAACAAGGTTCTTGTTCGTGCATTTCAAAATTTATTAAAGAAAAACAAGCTAAATCCAGAAAGGTTAATAATTCCTGAATTTCCTGAATTGAAAATAGCTGAAGGTGCTGCAATATTTGCATCAAACGAAGCAAATGGAAGAAATATTAATCGACAGGTATTAGATATTGGATTAAATAAATTAAAACAATTTATTGAAACAAGAACTATATTCAGTCATTATGACAATTTACGTAAATATATGGAAAATCCGGAAAAATACAATAAAACTTGGAAACCCTATCAGTTTAAAGAAGGAGAGATTAGGGAGGTATATATGGGATTAGATGTAGGTTCTACTACTACTAAGATTGTAATTTTGGATGCTCAAAATCTTGATGTTCTGTGTAAAGAATATAAACGGACCTATGGACAACCATTTGAAGTAATGGATCGATCACTTAAGAAAATAGGAAAGCAAATAGGAAACAATATTGATATTCTACATGTAGGAATAACTGGATCAGGAAGAGAAGCAATGGGAGCTATCGTTGGAGCAGATGTAGTTGTTGATGAAATTAATGCTCATGCATTTGGAGTTGGACATTATTATTCAGGTAGACTATCAGTATTTGAAATAGGTGGCCAAGATTCTAAATACATAGAGGTACATGATGGTATTGTAAGTGATTTTTCAATGAACAAAGTATGTGCTGCAGGAACAGGTTCATTTTTTGATGAAATTGCTATAGAACGTATGAAAGTTCCTGTTACAAGTTTGAGTGAAATGGGTCTTCGATCAGATGCTCCAGCAGCTCTGGGTCAAACTTGTACAGTTTTCATGAAATCAGCGATTGTAAGAAGTCAAGCAGATGGATACAACAAAGATGATATCGCCGCAGGACTTGCATATTCTATTGCGAATAATTATCTACATAAAGTTAAAGGTAATAGAAAAGTTCATCCAAAAATCATCTTTCAAGGTGGAGTCGCGAATAATTTAGCCGTAGTTGCTGCATTCAAGGCAATTACAGGGAGTGAGATAATTGTTCCTGAACAAGCAGATGTAATGGGAGCTATTGGATCTGCTTTAATCGCAAGAGAACAATTTATCAATAAATACAAACATTCTGAAGAGTCGGATAGTTTGGATAAACCTTTGACTAAACAAAATTCAACCATAGTCCCACCGATAACTGATGAGGAAAGAGAATTGATTTTTCTTCAGGTGAATCAAGACAATAACCCAAAAAATGGTAATGGTAATAAGAGAGTATTCTCAACTGATATGGTAAATGATATAGGAGATGGAGCATAATGACCATAAAAATCGATAATCAAAACATTAAATTGAAATCACCAGAATTCAAATCGGTGAATAAGAATAAACAAAAACAAACAGATTCTACCAGATTTCGTGGTTTTGGAAATAATGTTTCCTTTATTCCCACAAATAGTAAAGCTGGAAGTGTATGTAACGCATGTCCTAATTTATGTCAGTTGTATTACATAGATGTATTCAATTCTGAAGAAGGAAAAAATAAACGATTGATATA
>JAOUKW010000493.1 GCA_029882335.1 Candidatus Heimdallarchaeota archaeon
TTTGAGATTCATATTGAAATTTACACCATAAAGATCTTGGTTTCTCAAAATTTTCTTCTACTTGAAAGAGATAAGACCTCAGAGATAGAGTTTCCAATTCTGGTAAATAAAATGCACCAGCTAACATTTCATCTAATATTAGTATATTATTATCTTCCTTAAACATAAGATCTTCCCTACTCATTTGCCAATACAAGTCAGTATAATAGGTTGTGTTTAAAAATTTAATATCCAAATTAAGTGCTTCTAATCCTGTTTTCTCCCAAAAATCTACTAGAATTTCAAATTCATATCCAGTTCCATTATGAATTAAAAAATCCTCCTCTGGATGATATACTACATTACCCAAGGTACCTCTTGGGAACTCAATAATTGGCGGAATTATTAATAAAGAAGTATTTGAATCGAAATTCTCTAATGGAAATGTTGGAAATTGTTTTAATAAATTGAAAGTTTCCTCATTCCAAGATAGAGTATTAAAAACAACTGTATCCATCCAACGTTTAGCAAGGGTCTCTTCAATTCTTTCTCCTAGCGCAATTCTTGATGTAATTTTTACATACGTTGTAGATGATTTAAAATCAAGATTGTAATTTTCAACCCAGTTATTGTCATTTTGATAATAATACTGTCTCCAAGTGTCTAATCCATTATCATTAACATTATCCATAATTATTTTAATTGATGTTGTGTCATTTCCTGTTAATAAGTCGTTATACGTATATTGTTGATATGAATCCAAAACAATGAAAGTTTGTGAAATTATTAAACTTGCGATAATTAAACCTATTGAGGATATTAACATATTCTTTTTTAGCATTTTGAAATTATCCTTCATATATGCTGTTAAATCTCTAATACTGATTAGTTTTCTAAATTTTGTAGTATTACTATTTTTTGTATGATTAATACTCATGACTATCTGGTGCACCAAAATAATTATGAAGCTTGTAGTACCCAAAGAAAGAAATAATTTATCTGAACTAATTAGATAATAAATAAAACTATTGAAGAAAATTAGATATATTAATATTGAACTTCCAAATTTTTCTAATATTGGGTTTCTCTTTCCAATTTGTCCACTCATTTATACTTTCTCTCTATTAATTTTTTTTTTAAATATATCCCTCGCCATAAATTATTTTTTCATTAATATCTTTTAATTTTAATGTAAAAACTAAATGATAAAGAATTGTTGAGGTAATATGATTTAATTTAAATTGAACGTAGCATATTTCCAATTGTTTTATTTGAAATACTCTTTGAAAATATGATTGAGAATAAAATTGTGATAGATAATATCCCTAAATTATAATAATATATATCATTGCTGAAAATCCCTAATGAGAGTGGTATGATTGAGGTATTTGTTAAGATAAAATATATTGAAAAAAATGATAACAAAATACCACCGATAATACCTACAATGATACTTATAATAATAATTAAGGTCAATTCAATTTGTTGCACATGATTTATTTGTCTTTCAGTCATTCCAAATACTCTTAAAATACCAAATTCTTGTTTTCTCTCCTCAATCGATTTAACTAAATAAAATACCAAAGCAATGAGAATAAGCATTCCAGTGATTATAGTAACTAATAATGTACTTGTTTTGAAATAATAGTATTTATATTCTGCAATTGCACCGATTTCTGGTTTATATGCTTTATTTTCTTCAAATAATATATTTGATCTATCTGTTTTATATGTAAGGACTTCTAAATCGGGATTATCTGAAAATTCGTTTAACATCTTACCTTTAAAAGTACTATAATCTGTATCATCCTTTAAATTAAGATAAGCTCCTTCATCAGGAATATTACTTAATTCTTCACCAACTGAATTTAATGTCTCAAAAGATGTCACAATGAAATAAATGGTAATATCACTTTCAGATGTAACTTTTGATCTAAATAAATTTGGAAATAAATTAAATGTATGTTCTATTTCTAAAAATATCTTTGACCTACCTTGAAAACCGTACTGTAGTTCTATTTCGGAATCATTAACTAATGGTTTGGACATATCATCTCTGTGTACTAGTGCTGTATTTGGTTTTCGAAGAGAATTAACCATAGTTTCTATATCGGTATCTGCAAATGATTCATCCCAATAAGCCGTTGATACAAATGTATCTGGATCTATTCCAAGAAGTAAACAAAGAACTCTTTTTGGTGTATCAACCAAGTTATCAAGTGTGTACATATCAAATCGATAATCAATGAAATTATATCCAGATACAGAATCAACTTCTTCAAAGGATAATTTTGATAGTTCAGATGAATTACTTGCAGGAAAATTCTTTATGTTAACCTCTGCACCAATCTCATACATCGAGAGTTGATCTTCATTATAATTTATCAATCCGAAAATAATTATTACAAAATTTGCATAAAGCACAGATAGAATTAGTAAAAGAGATAAGATCTTTACAAATTTCTTGTTACTAAGGATTAATGCACTGGATATTTTTAGTAAACCACTGTTAAGTTTAAATCTTTGAAGTCTAACAGTAAAGAAATCCACAAACAATGAATTTAGAACTAATGGTAAAGTAAATATTATGATAAATAATAAAATTCCTCCAAATTTAAGAAATATGCTTCTAATAATACTACTTTTATCAATCACATAGGGTATTGATAAGAGTATTGCTAAAACGGTAAATAATAACAATTTAATTTTAGAGCTAAATTCATCACTGCCTGATTTATTTGTGTAGAATTTATCAACCATCCTTTCTGTTAGAAATAGATTTATTTGTAAATTTAGTATAAATATTATTACAAATAATTGAACAATAAATGAGGTTTTGGGTAAAA
>JAOUKW010000494.1 GCA_029882335.1 Candidatus Heimdallarchaeota archaeon
TGCAATAACAATACCTGAAATAAACATTCGATGATGTTTTTCACCACCAATTACAGCATCAGCAATTATTACTGAATTATCATCACCCATACCAATTAACATACCGCTTATGACTTTATCATAAGTTGTTGTAAGGATAATGTTTTTCTTATCAAAATTATTTAATTCACCTTTGAATTGTCTTGTTAAATTAGATGACACAATTTTCCCTAACACCATGATTAATTAACTATTTAATTTTATTTTGAATTGAACAACCGAATATTCATTTTTTTTTGGAATTAAATTTTATATATTTCGATGTCAACATAAATACAAGTTTATTGATTGAATTAAATGGTGAATTAGTGTTTTCCTGTAATAATTGGGACGGATTAGCAAAATTAGGGAATTTTGAGGTTAATAATAAACAACTGATTACACCAAATCTATTCCCTGTAGTTGATCCACTCCAACAAGAATTTGAATTATCGTTAATGAAATCTAAGTTTAAATTTAATCAGGTAATAACTTCTTCTTATTTGATGAGTAAGCGACAAGGATCCCATGATTATAATTCATATCCTGATATTCACGAGTATTTGAATTTTGATGGTGTGGTTATGATGGATTCTGGTGCCTTTCAAGTGCTAATGTATGGAGATATTGATTTAGGTGTGGAGGATACACTGATTCTTCAAAAACAAGTGAAACCAGAGATTGGAGTAATTATGGACCATCCTATTGGTTATGACACGACATATGCAGAAGCATCAAAAAGAATTGATAATACCATTATAAATTTGCGAAAATCAATTCCACATTTTGAAGGAAGCGATATAAATTGGACATTACCTATTCAGGGTGGGAAATATATAAATCTTCTAAGGCGCTATTTAGAAGAAGTTACGAAAAAAGACATTTTAGAACACTTTTCTTTTTTTGCATTGGGTTCAGTCGTTCCTGTAATGATAAATCAAGATTACTCAACACTTGTAAAAATGATTGCAACAGCTCGAGAATATCTACCGACAACTTATCCATTACATCTATTTGGAGCGGGACATCCTGCGATGTTTGCATTAGCTACATTTCTAGGTTGTGATACCTTTGATTCAGCAGCTTACGCATTAATGGCTAAAGATAATAGATATATGTCAATTGGAGGTACATATAACTTACATGATATCAATGAATTTGGATGTATTTGTCCAGTTTGTGTTGACTACACTCCAAAAGAACTGATAAGTGAGGATAAAAGAATGAAAAAACAAAAGTTATCAGAGCATAATTTATGGGTATCTAGGGCAGAATTGGAAAATATTCGGGAATCAATTCGAGGAGGTAATCTTTGGGATTTAGTTTTACAAAGATCAGGTAGCGTTCCACATTTGAAAAGAGCAACTAATTTAGCCCTGAAATATATAAATACAGGTAAGTTAGGTGAATTATATTCTGCAGGAATACCTCAATCTAGATCTTCTCAGTTGCGAATTAAGTCAAAATATGATATTTTCAGAGTTGAATTCCAACGCGTTAAAGAAGCGAGCATGTCTATTTTTGAAAGACTACCCCCTAAAAAAATGATTGCTATTGCATTCTTAATGGATATTTCAATATTTAACAAAATACCACTACATCAAATTCCGACAGATATAGAAGAAACAGTTTGTCTTATCTTACCTCCTTTTGGTATTGTTCCAATTCAATTAACAGAAATGTACCCTATTGGTCAATTAATCCATGAATTAGATTATGATGAATTTCCCATGGAATTTATTCTCTATCAAATTCAACATCTCATTAAACTTGGGCTTGAGGAGCTTGTATTGATATTACCAGATCATTGGCCAAAAACAAGTATTAATTCAATTGAAAATCTTGATATTAAGACAACGCAAATTTATGCAGAAAAACCAATGACTGAATTTTTAAATTTAGTTAGAAAAAATTAATTTTATCTTTCGATATGATTATGATATCATTAGATATATGAAGTGAGGAACATAGTGAGAGTTATTATAAAATTTAGCAATATTCTTGCTGAAAAGATTGGAAAAGAGATTGTAATTTATTTTGATAGAGATGTGATAACTTTAACCGAATTTATAGAAGTTATTAGAATACAATCATGGTCAAATATGATAATTGAAAATAATCATCTTCTATCTCCAGTCATTTTAATAATTGATAATAATCTAATTCAACTTTCAGAAATGCCAAGTATTTCAATTACACAAAACTCGGATATTCAATTTCATCTGATGTTTGCCGGAGGTTAGAGTAAAAATACTTCAAGTTGATCTAATATCTTCAAATAACTATATAGATTTAAATTAGAGTCTACATTTTGAAATTCTAAGTAAATAGCAGAAATCTCACTGTTATTTAAATTATCTTCAACTAGTACAGGAAAGACTTCATCTTCAATTTCAATATGTCTTTGAAGTAAAGAATTATAGTCTGTGACAAATAATGAAAATCGATCGTCCATAAGTTTTAGTTTATTCATTAAATTTCTACCTTGTACGTGTTGTTCAGATAAAACAGAAATTGGTGATGATGACGATTTTAAATCAGTATTTATATTTAATAACTTAACAAATAATATATCCTCTTCTTTTTGATGATGACCTATATCTGCGTAATTTTTGAAGAAAGTGAGTAATTTATCAGTTTCATTTTGTGGTAAGCTTCCATCATCAGCCATCCTACCAGCAATATTAAGTAATTTCAACCCACGTTTAATATTTTCATGCTCTTCTCGTAATTGTTCTACTGGATCCATATAATCACCTAATCAAACAACATGGATTCAACAAAGGTTTCCAAAGATAACCTAAT
>JAOUKW010000495.1 GCA_029882335.1 Candidatus Heimdallarchaeota archaeon
TCTCTTTATTCATCAAAATATCACTGATAATCCGACTGACAGTCGCGTATTGTGAATGGTGAATGTAAGGTTGATGTAATTGCAAAATTCATTTGTTATTTGGATTGAAGCTGTTAACCTGTAATATTTTTTAATATGTACTTACCTCTCTTTATTCATCAAAATATCACTGATAATCCGACTGACAGTCGCGTATTGTGAATGGTGAATGTAAGGTTGATGTAATTGCAAAATTCATTTGTTATGTGAGTTGGGGCTGTTAAAGTTTAAAATTTTTTAATATGTACTTACCTCTCTTTATTCATCAAAATATCACTGATAATCCGACTGACAGTCGCGTATTGTGAATGGTGAATGTAGGGTCGATGTAGTTGTAAAATTCATTTTTTATTTGGATTGAAGCTGTTAACCTGTAAAATTCGTTAGAGTTTACTTCCCTTCTTCTATTCATCAATATTTAAGAGGGAACTCATTAATTTTAGGTCATGTTTGTCTCTATATTCGACTTTTAACTGATTTATTCCGATTTGTGATTGCATATGGAGTGTGAAAGTAATGATTTGGATCTATTCCCATTTCTCATGCAATTTAATTTGACATCCTTTTTTGTCCAATTCATTCAGCCAATCTCTGTACATATTAAAATCAGATTGCAATAAATTCCATTGCAAATCGATTGATTTTAGCTTCTTTATCTTAATGATCGATGTGGGAACTCGTGATAATGGATTTAATTTAAATACTAACACTTTTAATTTTTCTAAATTTCCTATGTCTACTGGTAATTCTTCTATTTTATTTCGTTCTAGGCGTAAAACTTCAAGTTCTTTGCATTCACTAATTGTATTTGATATAGATGTTAGTTGATTTTCCTGAAGATATATTTCTCGGATCTTATTGCATCTGTTTATAGTTGATGGAAATGTACTGAGCTTATTATTCTTAAGAATTAACAATTTCAATGTTCGTAGATTGCCAAATTCTTCAGGAAGATAATCCAATTGATTATTTCCCAGGAATAAGTATTCTAGTCCCTTGATCATACAAAATGAATCTGGTAATTTGATAATTTAATTATCCATCAAATTAATCTCACCTATTTGTACTAAATTACCAATTGAATCAGGAATTGATACGATGTTATTACTATTAAATTTCAATCTGCGTAACGAGTTAAGTTGACCGATAGCTACCGGTAACTGTTCAATTTGATTGTTACTGAAGTTTAATTCCTTGCAACGCATATTGCAAATTTCATCTGGAAGAGAAGTCAATAAATTATTACTTAAATCAAGAAATTTAATCTGCTGTAATTTACCAATAGTTGCTGGGATTTGTCTCAACAAATTACTCTTAAGGGTAAATTTATTCAACTTTGATAGATTGCCAATATCTTCCGGTAATATTGATAGTTGATTACGATCCAAACGTAATTCCTCGAGATTGTAATTATTGATAATTGTTTCAGGTACTTGTGTAAGTTTATTAGAATTAATTTTTAATTTTCTTAGGTTTTTACAAGAGCTAATTGTATCTGAAAGTTCAGTAATAGAATTATCAGAAATATCTAGACTTTCTAATTTTGGTAAATCATTAAATTGCAAGTCTAATTCTTTAATTTTATTTTTCTTGAGATTTAAAACACGTAGGTTGGGCAATTTTATTGATGAAAATGATGTGAGATGATTATTAGACAATGATAAATATTCTAAGTTTTGTAAATGATTAATAAAAGGAATTTCTTTCAAGGAATTATTACTTATTTCTAGATATCGCAGATTTGAAAGCTCTTTCAATTTACTAAAATTTCTATTATCGGACCTATTAATATATAAGTGCTCAAGCTGTATTAAAGAAAAGATTTGATTGTAACCTTTGATTAATCTGGATTTAATAATATTCAGTGCTTTTAAATTTTGTAGCTTTTTAAAATCTAAATCCAAATATGAGAAATAAGAATTTATCAAACTTATTTTTACCAAATTTTGTAGAGATAATATGCTTGATGGAATATTAATGACAAATGAGTTACAAATACTAAGATGATTTAGATGTTGTAATTTGGATAATAGCTTATCATACATTTCAATGTTATCAGAAATAAGAGTAATTTGAAGAAAGGAAATATTACAAAGAGTACTTAAGAGTAAATTATTAGGATGATCGTTTTTATCCATGAAAATACCAGTAATTTTGTTGTTCCTGATTCTAACTTGATTTCTAGGCAATGGATTGATGTCCAATAATCTTGCCTCTGCAAAATATTTGGTGTAAATATCCATCCTATATTGAGGATACTTAATGTAAAAAAGAGTTTTATCAACGAGTAGTAATTAATTGTTCTTTTTTGTTTACTTGTATGAAATATTTATTCACATGGTGAAATTGTACGTATGTGAATTTGATGCACCTGAAGATCGTCAAGAATATGTGAAAGGAGAAAAGAGGGGTTTATTTCTCAATTACATGATAGAATATCTAGAGGTTTCTTTTAATAAGGTAAAATGATTTGATAGTGATAAATTCATTGGTTCAACTGTATGTAAATTAAGATTCAAATTGATTTTCTGTTAAACTAGGTGTCTGGTGGGTAAATTAAGAATTATGATGATTACTGAATGGAGTAAAAATAATGTGGTTCAACTCAAAAATTAGTTTATTTTTGATGCTAACGAGTCTATACTACAAATTTCAATTTTTTTAAAATTTAGTTCACTATTTATCAAAAATAAATTAGTAAAGTTTATTAAAATAGTAAAATAATTTAAAAAAATGGAGAATTTAATAAACAAAGAAAAATAATCATAAATAATAAATAAT
>JAOUKW010000496.1 GCA_029882335.1 Candidatus Heimdallarchaeota archaeon
CTGAATCTGCTGGATATAGACTCTGATCTGGATACATTTCCCCTGCTTGATTCATATCTGCTGCCACTTGCCATCCTGAGACATATATCGCTTTTAATCCTGCTTGTGCCATTTGTAGGGCTTGATTGCCTGTTAATGCACCTAATGCGTTGACATATTTTTCAGAGTTTAGGTAGTTGAATAATTTATTTGAACCCATCTCTGCTAAAGTATATTTCTGCCGTATGGAACCTCTTAATTTCCAGACTTGTTCTGGTGTATATAGTCTAGTAATGTTCTTCCATCTAGGATTACTTTTCCAATCCTCTTTTGTTTGTTTTATATATTCTTCTTTATTCAGTTTCATTCTGACACCTCAAAGGTATTTGTATGCCTCAATAGTGAGGAATTCTGTAAATTTATCGTTTAACACGATATCATGAAATAGAGTTTTTGCAACCTCTAAATTCACTTTATCATTGGTCAATTCTTTAAGAGTAATGAATTCTTCTTCCAATACTTTCTTGAAAAATTGACTTGAAAATGACCGTCCATCTTCTAGTTTCGCCTCATGTTTAACCCATTGCCATAACTGTGATCTTGAAATTTCTGCTGTTGCAGCGTCTTCCATCAAATTATTGATGGGAACACAACCATTTCCACTAATCCAAGCTGTCATATATTGTAGACCAACTGTGATATTGGATCTAATTCCAACCTCTGTTATCGTTCCCTCTGGTACTTTTAGCAAATCCGAAGGTATAATATCTGTTTTCTCCTTTTTTACATGTATTTGATTAGCAGTTGGCATTCCCTTATCAAATACATCTTTTGCTATTTTAATTAAACCTGGATGAGCAACCCATGTTCCATCATGACCTGCCTCAACTTCACGTAATTTATCATCATTTACCTTGCTTAAAGCTAAATTATTTGCTTCTTCATCATTTTTAATCGGTATTTGAGCAGCCATACCACCCATAGCATGAATATTTCTTTTATGACAGATCTGGATTAAAATATCAACATATGACTTAAGAAAATGTCTATTCATTCCTACTTGACTTCTATCTGGAAGTAAAAATTCCTTCCTCTTCCTAAAAGTTTTGATAAAACTAAAAATATAATCCCATCTACCACAATTTAATCCTACAATATGATCCTTTAATTCAAAAATAATTTCTTCTATCTCAAAACTAGCAAGTATATGTTCAATAAGTAGTGTAACTTTAACTGTTCCTCTATCAATTTTTAAATAATCTTCAGAAAAATTAATTATTTCATTCCAAAGCCTTGCCTCTTGATGATTTTGTAATTTAGGTATGTAGTAATATGGACCACTTTTTAGTTGGTGTAAGGCTTTATGGTTATGGAAAAGATAAAGTCCAAAATCCATAAGACATCCCGGGATGGGTTCATTATTTAATAAAATATGTTTTTCTACCAGATGTAAACCTCGGGGTCGAACCATAATAACTGCTAATCCATCTGAATTCAATTTATAGTATTTTCCATTTTCATTTGTAAATGAGATATTTCTATTTACAGCATCATGAAGATTAATTTGACCCATCATATTATTATCCCACGTAGGTGCATTCGAATCTTCAAAATCAGCCATAAATACATTTGCACCAGAATTTAAAGCGTTGATAATCATTTTTCTATCAACCGGGCCCGTTATTTCTACTCTTCGATCTTGGATGTCTTCAGGAATTTTTGCTCCAGTCCAAGTATTGTCGAGAATTTCTTGCGATTTTTCTAGAAATGTGGGATTATAACCATTATCTATTTTTTCTTGAACTCTTTTCCTTTGTTCTAATGCTTTTTTGATTTTGGGTCTAAATTCTTTAGTTAAGGCTGAGAGAAATCGAAGGGATGATTCGTTTAGTATCTGTTGATATTCATTAGTTAATTTACCTACAATTGAGATGTTATCTATGAAATTCGAGCTATTATTTTCTACTTTTACCACCCTATATTTTATGTATATATAATAGTTAGCAATACTGCTAATTAAATCGATATCTTTATTGTATATAAATACTTTGAATTTTATTTTGCAAAATAACAAATATGATGAAAAATATTCATTATGATGGGTGGTGTGGTGTATAAATTGTATTATTGGTAGTTTATTGTTGTAATTCGTTTCAAAAATTTAGATATTTATTCTCAATAAAGATAAATGTTATTTACATTAGTTCAAACAAATAATTAGTTACTTCTCATTTACATTTAAACACATACAAAAATTAAATAGCATATAAATTGACCTTAAGTAGTGTATGTCTGTTAAAACAAAAGCTCGAATTATTGGCTCTGTACCACGATTATATAACAAAATCATAACCATGATGTTAGCCAGCATTGTTTTCTTGATACCTGTATTTATATTTTATTTATTATTTCTTGGAAATTCATTTCCCAATAATTACAAGCAAATAATTTACAACGTATTTTTCATACCTTTGCATTTTTTATCTCCATTTCCAGAAATCACTATAAATAATAAATTATTTGCAACAATAGTTAACCTATTGATGCTTCAGTTGATATTAGTATCCTTCAACCTAATATTTTTAATTTCAATTGATTCTATTAGACGCACTTGGAAGAAATTAACAAAAAAACAAATTAAAATTATTGGACTATATTCTGCAAAACTTATTCAATCTATATTATTTTGGATTTACTCTATCCGTTCAAAACTAAATAAAGGTATGACTCCATATCTATTTTACACCAAAGAAGAAGTATCTACTAGGAATTCTAAATTTATAATATTGAAAGCATTTTATGTTACCATAGTTATTTTTGCTACATC
>JAOUKW010000102.1 GCA_029882335.1 Candidatus Heimdallarchaeota archaeon
AACCCTCACTTCTTTTATCTAGTTCGATTCTAGCTCAGATTAAAGAATCAAATATTGATTTCTGATAAACCAGAAATCATTGAGCCTATCGGCTCAACGTTATCAAAAAATATTTTGGGACAAGCTTTAATTCGATTACTTTGAAATAATTACACATCAATCTTGTCCGAAATTAATATTGGTTACTACTGTGAAAAGATCATAACTACAAAAAATTATTATTAAACAAACTAATTAAATTATTAGAATAATTCTATTTGTCAATTAAGAAACCAAATGTTTAATTTATATTTTCTTGTAAGAAAAATTATAGTTAAACTGGTGAAAACATTGACCTCTTCTCTTACATATTCAATTTCAATTATAATACCAGCCTACAACGAAGAAGAATCAATACATTTAGTACTAGAAGAAATTCCAAAACATTTAATCAATCAGAATTATGAAATAATTGTGATTGATGATGGTTCTATAGATAATACATCCCATATCGTTCAAAATTATAATAATGTAAAATTATTAAAACACTCTGAAAATTTAGGCAAGGGAACTGCATTAAGAACAGGATTTGATCAAAGTATTGGTGAGATTTTATTGATTCAGGATGCAGATATGGAATATCATCCAAAGGATATTCCAAAATTAGTTTTTCCAATTTTATCTGGAAAAGCAGATGTTGTCTACGGATCTAGATTTAAGGAAAATGACATAAAGATGAGTATGAGTATGTCACATAAAATTGGAAATAAAGTTCTGAGTTTAGCAACTCGGATTCTTTATGGATTTCAAACAACGGACATGGAGACTGGTTATAAAGTTTTTAAACGAGAATTAATTAATAATGTTACATTAAGAGCTAACTCGTTTAATATTGAACCAGAATTAACTGCAATTTTTTCGAAACGAAAGGCAAGATATTCAGAAGTAGCAATTGACTACAATTATCGAAAAACAGGAATAGCAAAAATAACTTGGATTGATGGAATTATTGCTTTATGGTGGTTAATTAAAATGAAATTTAAGAAGATCGACTAAATAAAGTTTACTTAACTACTTTAACCAATTCTTATTAACTCACCATATTCTGAAATTGGATATATGATACAAGAATACCGAGTTAATAAATCATCCAAATTTTGAAATCCATCGATCTTAACATAGAATAACCACCAAACCTCTGATATTAATTCAGATAAAGGATAATATGGTACTAGTCTTCCAATATCTGATTGATTAAATAATAATAATCTAGTAAATTGATTGTCAACTACCCAATTCGTACTTAATGACATTAATCTATTCCTCATGGAAAATCCATTAGTTAATCCAATTTTCCACTCAATACTTTTTTCTTCAGAAAAAATATTCCAATTTGTGTTGTTTTGTAATTCATTATATTTTTCTATAAAAGAGAAGGCTAATTCGTCTTGAATTTTTTCATTATCAACAACATCATTAGGTAATGTATTTCTTCCTCCTGAAAAAGCAAAATATGGAAATCCAACTAAAAATAAAATAAATGCAAATTCAAAATATTTCCTGAGGTTGTACTTATTTAATTTAAATATTAATTGACTATTATCGATGCCAACTTCAAATTTAATTTCACTATGGTAAAACAAAATAGGATAAAACAAAATGGCTATGACATCTAACTGATTAGCTACATGAATGTTTTCGGCAATAAAGTTCCAATATTGCATTAAAATGGAAAATGATTGAGTTATTAGAATAAGGCTATATGTAATCCGACTGATTTTTGTACTTTTTATTCTAATTACACTAAAGAAAATACCTAAAAGTAACCAAATTATAAATAATGGAGTATAAGTTGAATATCTTTTCAAATATAGAGGAAATTTCAATAAGAAAGTAATTAAGAATAACGGTAATATCCAAACTTTATCACGATTTAGGATATTATTAAATGATTTCTTATAATAAAGATAAAATAGAAACGCGAGTGCCAAAATAAGGTTAAAATAATAAAAATGTAAAAAAGGATATCCCCTCGGCAAATAATCAACGTTATAATTAAATATACTAATAGGAAATATGAAGAGGCCAAATAATGGAATTAACATCATAATTATTAGATAAGTAAAAACAAGATTTGCATCATTCATTTTTGTCGTTTCTATAAATATACCAATCAATACGGAAAAAACTAAAAATATTAAACCTTCATGGATCAGAATGCTCATGATCATTAATACAAATATTATGAGAGAATATATAGTTAACTTCAACTTATTTTCATTATTTTTTAATATTACAAGAGTATGGATTAATAATCGAAAGGCTAAAACAAATAACATTAATGCAAAAGTGAATCTAATCCGAAATAAATAAAATAAAAATCTCTCTGGATGTGCTAAACTATAAAATAGAATAATTGTAGTTATTGAATATTTTCCTTGATTGCCTTTTTCAAGACAAATATCTGATAAAATAAAAGAGATAATAAAAATTGAAATGAACCTAATAGTTCTGATTAATAGGAGCCCCTGATAAACTGAATTTAACTTAAGGGTGAAAAAGATAAATTGAAGGATTTTTTGAAAATTTACTCCCCAATTCCAATTATTATTGAAAATGAGCAGGACATAATTTCCCATATCATATAACTTAATCTCAGAAATAACACTAGGTACAATTATGAAAATAGGTAATAGTGAAAGGGTAGCAGTCAATAAATTAAGAAAAATCCTTTGTGGTAATCCCATATTCTTTACTTCTATTAATTAATATTAATATTATTGATACCAATTAGTAAAAACAGATATTTACCTTAACAGTACTTCTCTTTTGTTTAATCACCTTCTTAATCATTCTAGCAATCATCATATTAATTGGGTGATGAATATCGCCCCAATTCTTCTAAAAACATACGATTGAATTCTTTTGACGTATTTTATATGTATTAATACCAAGAAATTCATAAATATCTATCATTAATTACCATTTTAATTCTAATAAGAGGTCAAATGACCACATAATCCAGCGTAGCTGGATTTTACTTCTACTAGTTTGGATTTGGTATTTTTGTTTGGTTTCATGTTGTAATCAACTTACAGTAAAAATACTCCTTGTTGAATCTTTTTGTTTTTAGTCAGATTAAAACTTTTTTAAATTATTTAAGCAATCTTCTAAGTACTCGCAACTACTGTCAATTATAAATCGGTAAATCCAAATTTAAATATATAAATTATAGATTTTTTCTTTTAATTAATTATGACCCAAAATAAATTTAGGTTACTTTAAGTAGATTAGCTCAATGATTTATGTTTTATCAAAAATCAATGTTTGTTACATTTATTTGTACAAGAATTGAACTAGGTATAAAAAGTTAGGATTATTAGACTTAGTGATTGCTGCACAAATCCATGACCCTCACAAATATAAAAATTTTTAACAACAAATGATAAAATTCTTATGCACAAATTCCCAGTGCAAAATATTAAAACGAAAGTTAGCAGACAAAGAATTGGTTTGAAAAGGATTCTTGGAGCTATATGTGTATATGCATAGCACACAATATTGTATGGACTGAATTACCCACCAAACTTGCCTATAATGAATTTTTAAAAGATGAAGGACTTGTTAGAGCGATTCCAAGTAAGTCCACTTTTATAGAATCTGGATTCAGATCAGCGAAAATAATCTAAATAATTGGATTTGTGTCAAAAGTTATCAATATTGTAAATATTTGATTGAGGATTTATTAAAAGATAATTTGGGATTTGAAATCAGATCTAGAATCTTTTGGGAAAAATTAAATGTACACCTTGGAAAATAATCAAGTCTTCAACTCTTTGTTGCGAAATACATCATGTTTTATACGAACCTATTACTTATAAAAGTAAGATCCCAAAAATTCATTTTAATTAGGGTATATTCGTTTTCCATTTGTTTGATTAACTTTAGTACTTTTCTAAATGAGAATGGTCTATCCAACTCGACATTAATTATATCAATTTGAATTGATTCCTCAATTATATTCGGAATTACAAACATTTCTGCTCCTTCAACATCCATTTTTAATAAATTTATAGAAGAATGATTTAACTCCTTCATTATAGTCGATAATTTTTTACAGTTTGCTATAAAATAATTTTTTGTATTTTGCAAATTAGTAATTGAGTGAGACACATGCTCACTAATTTTTGGTTCATAAAATTTCATTTCTTCATCTGCAGACCAAATTCCTATTGGATGAAAAATAAATTTTGGAAATTTAGTACTAAATTGTGCGTGAACAAATTCTATTGATCTAGGAGTTGGATCAAATCCATAAACATAGCAGTTTATTTGTTCAATTAGCGATATATCAAACGAAACATCTTCACCAATACCAAAAGAATAACAAATGGAGTCTTGATTAAGTAAATTAAGTGGTACAAACCATCCACCATATTTTGTCCCTAAATAAGTAAGTTTCCCATTATAGGAAGGTCGTTTGACTAATATTATATATATCTGTAGTAACTTATAATAGATGTGAGTGATATAGAGCTTTATAGTTGTTATAAGTATATTTTTAGTCACTGAGATTATCTTATAATACAAGTTAAAATCATTTGTCATTAACTCTTAAAATTATCTAGAAAATAATTTTATTGTTGAATTTAAACATGTCCCAAAATAATTTACATAATATTAAGCCAAATGGTTCAATGATTTCTGATTTATCAGAAATTAAGATTTGATTCTTTAGTCTGAGCTAGAATCGAACTAGATATAAAAAGTGGAGGTTGATATTGGCTAGTACTACCAACACAAGCCATCAATCCCCACATATTAAAAGAATTTATCACCACAAATGACTATATTCTTGAGTGCAAATTCCCAGAGGCAAAAATTACATCAAAAGTTGGTAGACCAAGAATTGGTCTTAGATGGTTTTAGTTGCGATTTGAGTCTACGTCTGAACTCATAATATTGTTTGGAGGGATTTATCCTCCAAACTTACTTATTGTGATTTTTTGATTCATGAAGGATATCTTTATTCAATCCCGAGTAAAACCACAGTTCACCGCATATGGATTCAGATCAATCCTCCAAATCGGAATACCTGGATCAAAAGAATTGGCTATGAAAACCATAAACTTTTGATAGAAGATTTTGATGTAGATAGTTCTGGATTTGAAATAAGATCTAGGAGTGTGTGGAGGTACATAAAATGGCAAAGAAGCTATTTCTCAAAGAACTCTAAGATGTTTCATAAAGTACATCTCGCTCGATCAATCCCTTCTGTCCTGACTTCAAATAAATATCTAATTAAATAAGCTGTTCCTCAGAGGTGGAGGAGCATATGTGTGTTGATCTACTACTTTTTAATAGTAAAATTTATGCAAACCAAAACATGGAATTTGGTAGCTACACTATTCATAGTTAATAAATAGCACATTTTGTCTCTAAACTTCAGAAAAACAAACTAAATTTAGTTTTATCAAATCCCAGATGTTGGGATGTCAGTACTAGAAGTTGATAAGTGATGAAGGACAACCAAATATGTTGTTTTATTCGATCTTCATTAACTACTCGTGGCCTAGCAAGACCACAATGTCCTTTGGTAAAAGCAAAGGTCAACTCAAAAAAATTGCATCACAACTATGCTTTCCAATATGTATCCAAACTCATACCCTCATGATAAAGTATTTTAGGGGATTTCCTTTGAGATCTGTCTTTGTAGAATGAATAACTTAGGATTTACCTGCTTCCTGTATTATTTTTCTGTTTTTGGTTGATGAAAATCCCTTGTCTGCAGATACTACGAATTGAAATGGCATTTCCTGCAATGAACGTTTGAAAATATCTACAAGCGCACGTCGATCATGAATATTTGCAGGATAAATCCTTACAGCAATGGGAATATTTGATTTTGTACTGGGTGCTGCATAATATGATAGCCAACATGATATGAACCAAAATCGTCCTAAACGAGCATAATCACAATTTTTAGTGAATTTGTCATTAGAATCAGTTTTGTAGCTCTTTCACTCCATGCTTGAACATAAGTTGAATCTATGACAATATGTCTCCATAAAACAGTGCAATTACTATTAAACAGTCTGATAATGTCGTTAAATAGCTTTCCAGTTGATAGTAACCCAAAATTTTCTAAAATTTTGACAAGGTGGTTATTGATGACGAAAATTCATCAAATCCACATGTTATAAAATTGTTGAAATGTATCGAAGATAGGATTCAAACTCACTAGGATGTAAATTTCCTTGATATTTAGCGGCAAAGTTGATCTTAAAATGTGTTTAGGTTTGTAGAATCTTCAAACAAAATGTGGTTGATCCCAGCCACACCTGGTTGCAATATTATCGAGTTCAAATAAAATTATTTTGAGTAGGAATTTGAAGATTAAATGTGAAGGTAATTTTTGTTGATGCATTTTGTTCAATTCAAAGCCTAATTACCTGCTTTATTAATCTTTGGTAGAAATTAAATATTTACTAGAAAGAGCTAATGTTACCTAGGACAAATAAATGATTAGGTGAAGCCAAGACAAGAGTAATCCAAAAATGATGATAGAGAATATCATATCAAAATATTAATTTTAGGTATTATTATGAGACATAATAAATATTTAAGAATATATACCAATTTTCGTTACATAGTTGATGGATTCTGTTAAAATAATACAAGATTATTTACGATAGATTTGATTTTTTTTGTATATTATCTTCAATTTATTATACAAGGTTAAAATCATAATATTTGAAATTAGGTGATACAATAATTACTAGAAATTTTATCCGATATTGGGAAAATCTAATTTCGAAGTTGTATAAAAAAGTCTTTGAAGAAGAAATAGGGAGGGATGGATTTAACCTTCTTAATAATATTGTTGTTATTGGAGTTGGACAAGTATTATTTGCCTTGTTTTCCTTTTCAATTAGTATTATCATTGGTAATAAATTGGGTCCATCAGAATTTGGAATTATTACGTTAATACAATCATATGGAATCATTATAACATTACCTATGAATTTCGGACTTAACTATTCTATGGAAAGAAAGATTTCAGAAGTAAAAACATTAAATGAAAAAAAGACCATCCTTACAACGATATATATAATAAATATACTTTTTATCGTAACAATAGCTATATTATTATTCAGTAGTGAAAAATATTTTAGAAATAAATTAGAAATTTCAAGATTTGTTTATCATTATTCAATAATTTATGCGATATCGATTCAATTGTTAAATATGTTAAGTAGTGGTCTGAGAGGTTTATTTTTAACCAGATCTTACTCACTTTCTTTAATTGTAAATGGTTTTGTTTCTTTCCTTGTAATGTTAATTTATTTACATGAAGGAACCCTTAATGTATATAATGCAATAAACTGCATTATTTTAGGTATTATTGTTTCAATCATAGTGTCTTTATTTATTTTAAGAAAGTATTTTGGCAAATTTGTCATGGATAAGATATTGTTATCTAATATTCTTACATATGCAAGATTTGTTTTTTATTCTTCATTTGCGTTTATAATTTATACAAATATTGATAAAATATTAATTAATAGTTATCTATCGGAGTATGAATTGGGAATTTATCGAGCATACACTACATCTTATTTGATGATTGTATTTTATGGAATTAGTTTAATAATTTCTGCATTTTTTCCATTTGCCTCTCAATACCAAAATAAAAAAATTTTATTTTCAAGAATAATCAAGTTGTCACCTATATTGATATTAATAGGAACTCCTTCCTTATTTGGATTTGGTTATATATTATTATCTCTTTTTGGGAAGAATTTTCATTTTGATTTAAAATTAGCAATTTTCTTTAGTTTGACTGGGATTATTTTTTTAATATATTCATTATTGCATTGGTTCTATAATTCAGTTGGAGTTGAAGGTATAAAAATGGTAGTTCATTCCTCAATAATTATTATGTTTACCAATATTTTACTAAATATAATTTTTATCAAGCGATATCAAATTACAGGAGCAATATTTAGTCTTTTAATTAGTCAATTTATTGGCTTGCTGTATTTATATTCTAAGCATAAGATAATATTGGAAAAAACAACAATGTAATATCAATCAAAATGCATAAAAAACAAAAATAAATCATGAGAGCAATGTCTACAAACAATTCTCTTAGTTTTTATTTTAAACTTATGGTCATACAAGTTCTAAGTGATCTTTATTTTAGGTAAATTCCAATTCAATGGAATGCAACCTCTATCTACATTTGAATATAGATTCACATTTATTCCTAGAGGTATAAAGAATATTATTTAATTCCTATTGAGAACTGTTTTTTAAGATATATTTGCTAAAAGATGTCTATTTCCATTATTCTATTTAAGTATTTGGAAGAATTATCCATTATTTGTACATAATAACAATAATATGAGAATTATAATATCGAACTTTTTAATATGTCTTATAACGTTATTCTCATAAATTTCTGGTACCATCCATGCAATCTTCATGATGGAATAAAATAAGATGAATTCTTTTTTAAGTTGCGTGAAAAAAATTGTATATGTTTTTATAATGAAAAAAATTGAAATTAGTTATAGTCGAACCATACTTAAAGAAACTTTCATAATTCATGGTTTTGAAATACAAGACCTCTACACTAAGGAACATTAGTAGGATATTGTATCGAATGACAGATATTTCTTTTTTTAAGATACACAAGAATAAACATTTTTTGAATATTTTAAGAATAAATGAGAATTGAACTCTAGAATCATAATAATTTTGTCTACTAATACCAATCATGAGTAAGTTATTATATCAAAATAATAATTAGGCAACGTACTTATATTAGAACGGAAAAAAACTCCATGAAATATAGTATGAATTCATTATGTAAATATGAAAATTTATTAATTCTATTATTTAAAATAGAATTCATGGGAAGTTACCCCAGTCCGATTAATTTTAAAAATATCCAAAATATACAATTCTATAGTTGTTTGCTTTATGTTTTATGGCTTATGTATATGATTTTTTTCAATCAAACAATATTTTTTTATACTCTTTCATTTGTAATAATGTATTTCATCATTGGTCTTCAATTTAGAATTGTTAAAAACAATAAAATTGGGGAAATTAACAGCACAGATATAATTTTCTCAATAATTTATTCCTATCTCTATGTATCATTTTTTTCTCTTGTAATATTTCTATTAAATGAAAATCAAGTATTAACATCATATTGGATAACTAAAATTACACTAATTTTATACACTCTACCATTTTACTATAATATAATTCAATTGAAAGAAGTTTTTACTAGTTACTTAGGAAAAATTAGATCATTAGAATTTCATTTATCATACACAAGAATTTTTCATTTAATACAGTTAAGATTTTATAGTATCATTAGTGTTATTTTAATTTTTGGAATTCTAGCAATATTTCCATCAATATTATTTAATTCAGACAAATATACAGAGTTCTATTTTCATGAAGTGAATACAATAGAAAATACGAATAATAATCATTTTTACACAATAAATGCTTCATTTGTTTTAATTAATCATTATAAATCAGAAATTGATTATAGAATTGAAGTAGATGTGAATTCAACAAATTTTGAAATAGTCTCAAATAATCCTGAAATTACAAAAAACAATAATTCAACATTTTCATTAAATAGTATAAAATCAGAGGAAAAAACCTCTTTTTCAATAATAATATTATTACATATTGATAACAATGCGGTAGATAGGATTAATATTGTATATTTTCTAGTTGATTTAATTAATAATGAAATATTGTCATTGATGTATTTATATTTTATAGATGAGGTTTAGATAAATGTATTCAAAGGATAAGATATTATTATTACATTCATTAGGCTTTTTTGTTTCTATTTATAGTTTAAAGTCGGTAAAAATTCAATTTCTAGAAAGTGAAAATAAATTTGGATTATTCTCAAAATTACCACTATTATATTTCATTGGTATTTTACTAATTATAATTTCTATCTATTTATCATTTATATCTCAAAATAAATTATTTTTGACATATCAGATATTTGTTTGTAATCTTGTAATTTGGTGGACACCACAACTTGTATCATCATATCCAATTGTTAACGATAGTTATGCTCATTCTGCTTTAATTGCTTCAATGAGTAGTTTTCCAAGTAAATCTGGGTACTATACGTATCTAAATTTCCCATTATTTTTTACATCCAATTATTATTTTCTATTCAATCTAACAGGGATAGATTTTGAATACGAGATGATTTTATTTTATTACCTTAATTCCTGTATTACAAATATATGCTTATTTTTAGTTATTTACAAAATTCAATCTAAAGATATAAGTAAATCAAATAAATCATTTTTTACCTTTTCGTTATTCAATTTTTATTCTTTTCATTATACATCACCAATCGCCTTCGCCTATCCATTATTTATATTTGCACTTTATTTCAATTTTAAAATTTTTAATTTTGAAAATCATAAATTAGAACTTGATGAAAATTTTAAATTCTTACTAATAATTGAATTATTTTTACTCTATGCACAACCTACCCAAGCTGTTTTATTATTAATACTAAGTTGTTCTAATTTTTTGGTAATAGGACTATTAAATCGAAAATATAAATTAATTGATTTTCAAAAACAAGCAGATATATCAGCAAAAAAAATTATAATGATAACAATTATTATTATTACCTTTATTTTATTAATTTATGGCATCTTCTTTCCAAGAAATTTGTATTCAATTTATGCAATAATATTTAAGGCACATCCTCTTGAATTCTTAGCCTATACCATTAATATTGTTAATATAACATCTTTCCATTCAGATCGAATTGCGCCTTTTATAAAATTATTAGTTATAGTTATCCAAAATTTAATTATTATCCGATTTCTCTATAGAATAATAAGAAGAAAAATTTTTCAAGCTAATGTATGGATGTTATCAATGTATACTGGCTCAATTATCTTTTTAGTATTAGATAATTTATTCTTTCGTTGGGGTAATAACAGTAATCGAGTTTTTTATATTTGGTCTTTATTATTTTGTTTAATAATATCAAATAATGAAAATATAACCTATATCAAAATTCATGTTAAAATTGGTAAAACATTTAATATTAACACAAAAATATTCAAAATGAAACATTTTTTTGGTGTATGCATATTAATATTGGTAGTTTTTTCACTTCAAATCGGCATATA